>JAFLJW010000259.1 GCA_022712815.1 Pseudodesulfovibrio sp.
ACCCCCAGATCAAAGCCGTCCAGAATGAAGTAGACGGCCCAGAGCACTCCCCAGAGGACGAACCAGATCATCGCCAAATAGTAGTGCAAGGTTCCTATTTCCATGAATGATTGCATTATGAGTCTCCTGTTAGCTTACTGTGTCCGGGCTAGATCTGAATGGGACTGTTGTCGTCCGGGCCTTTCTTGGCAAGGCGGATCATGAGCCAGATACCGGCTGCACCAAGCAATGAGTAGATGGCGCACATCATGATGAACGAAAAGCTGACCTGACCGGTCGAGACCGGAGAGACTGCATCGGATGTCCGCATGATGCCGTAGACGATCCAGGGCTGGCGGCCCACCTCGGCGACTGTCCAACCCGCCCAGATGGCGATGTAGGGCAGCGGAATGGCGTAGGGCAGGTACTTCAGATACTGCGGGAACTTGTCGAGCTTATTGCGCATGACCCAGCCGAACAGGGCTATCATGGGCATGATGGTGCCGATGCCGACCATGATTCTAAATGCCAGGAATGTGATGACGACCGGCGGGCGGTCTTCCTTGGGAAAGTCGTTGAGTCCCTTCACTTCGGCATTGAAATCATTGTAGGCCATGAAGCTCAGGATGCCGGGAATGGGCAGGGCTTCGACCAGATTGCCGTCTTCACCGGGAATGACCAGCAGGTTGATAGGTGCGTTGCGCTGGGTTTCCCAATGGGCTTCCATGGCAGCGAGTTTGGCAGGTTGTTTGAGGGCTACGTGGTTGCCGTGTATGTGTCCTTCGGCCACCACAAAAATGGAGAAGATCAGGGCTATGGTCACACCGAATTTGAATGATTTGGTGAAGAAGTCCACGTTTTGCTTGCGATAGAGGTGCCACGCGGACACACCCATGAGGAAAAATCCGCCGAGACAGAATGCCGCCGGGATCATGTGGAAGAATTCGAGCCAGGCCCACTTGTTGGTGGTGATGGCCATGAAGTCGGACATCTCGGCACGACCATTGCGCATGACAAAACCCGTGGGGTCCTGCATGAAGCCGTTGGCGATGATGATCCAGATGGCGGAGAGGCTGCTTGCCCCAGCCACCAGCCACGCGGAGATCATGTGCGCTTTTGGGGAGAGTTTGTTCCAGCCAAAGTGCCAGACCCCGATGAATGTGGATTCCAGGAAAAAGGCAGCCGTGGCTTCGATGGCCAGCAAGGGGCCGAATATGTCGCCCACATAGGCTGAGTAGCGCGACCAGTTGGTCCCGAACTGGAATTCCAGTGTGATGCCGGTGACAATGCCCAGTGCGAAGTTTACCAGAAAAATTTTCCCCCAAAACTGAGCCATTTTTTTGTACATTTCATTGCCCGTGCGGACGTAAGCCGTCTCCATGCACGCGATGAGCATGGAGAGCCCCAGCGTCAGTGGAACAAAGATGAAATGGAACATGGTCGCTGCAGCAAATTGCAGCCTTGAAAGCATTAGCACATCCATGGAAACCCCCTTGATGATTGTGCGGAACTATATGTAAAACTTAAAAGTTCAACATTTATGGCACGCTACATAGCTAGTTCATAGAAATCAAGAATAATAATTATTCCTGACCTTCGTGGGTTGAAGTATCTTGTCCTTATTTGTCGTTCTTCATGTCCGCAGGTTGCCCTGTCGACTCCAGTACGGCCCGCCAGTAGTTTGAACAGGTGTTGATCCGCTTCTTGCCCTTGGTGACTAGGTCCATGGGAATGTATACGTAACGGCCATTCCAGCGGGAAATGACCATGCCGGTACGGCCTGACATCCCGGCATGAACGGCGTTGATACCCAGGAACGAGCAGTAGATGCGGTCGTTGGCGTTGGCCGGGACCGAGCGGATGATATAGCTGGGATCGATATATTTCAGTGTCGGCTCGATGCCCTGCGCGTGGAAGTGTTCAAGTATTTCCCGCTTGAGCAGTGCTGCTATGTCGCTCAGAATCACATTCCCGGACTTGTCGGTTTTTTTCGAGTTTTCGAGAAGTTTTTGGCCCGCGCCTTCGGCCACGACGATAACGGCGTGACCTCGGCTTTTCATGCGTTCGTCGAGCACGGTCAGGAATCCTTTTTCTCCGCGCAGATCGAAATCCGCTTCAGGCACGAGCACGAAATTGACATCTTGATACGAAAGGGCGGACTGGGCGGCTATATAGCCTGCGCTACGGCCCATGACCTTGACCAGTCCAATGCCCCATGGCGCGCCCATGGCTTCGGTGTTGGCGCAGCGGACAGCCTTGGTGGCCTCTTCCACAGCCGTGTCAAAACCAAAGGATGGCGAGGCGAAATTGATGTCGTTGTCAATGGTTTTGGGCAGGCCTATGACCGAGATGGACAGCTTGCGTTTGGATATTTCTTTTACCACCTTGCTGGCCGCGCGGATGGTACCATCTCCGCCGATCATGAACAGGATGGAAACATTCATCCGCTCCAGAGCGTCCACAATGGCCTCCGGGTCCTGCGGGCCGCGTGAGCTGCCCAGGATGGTGCCGCCGAATTCGTTGATGGGCGTGACGTATTCAGTGGTCAGGTTGACTACATCATAGCCTTCCTCCGGGATGAATCCGGCCAGTCCGTACTGGATGCCGAGTACTGTGGGTACTTTGTATTCATGGTGAGCGGTCATGACGATGGCTCTGATGACATCATTGAGACCGGGGCAGAGCCCTCCGCAGGTGACCACGGCACATTTGGTCTTGCTGGTGTCGAAAAACACCTTGTCTCGTGGTCCCGCAGGCTCAAAGTAAATGAGTCTCGGCTCTTTCTTGTTTTTACCCGGTTTCCCGGTCTTTTCAATGTTCTTGCGTGATATGTTTACCAAAACGGCATCATCTTCGTCCACGAACCGTCCAAACTTGATCGGATTGTTGATTTTGGCTTTGCCCAATGTGGAGATTCCGGTTTCTTCTGGCAAGGGAATATCGGTTTTGCAGGTGTCCATGTCCATCCCTCTGGTCTTTGGTTATATTAGATAGATACTGCATTGTTATCTGGATTTTCATTGCGGGGCAAATTATAAATACGTTTCTTCATCCTGTCACAGAGCTGTTTCGGGTTTGGCAGAACAATACTTGCTGCAAAATAGGCAAGAGGCTACAATACTATTATGACCACGCGACTACCACTATGTTTTCTGGCCTCAATACTTTGTCTTTTTTTAACGCCCCCGATGGTTGTTGCTCAGGAGTTGCTCGTTGTCTTTGAAGACTACCCGCCCTACGAGTATCTGGAGGATGGTGTGGTCAAGGGAGTCAATATCGATATCGTCCGCGAGGCGTTCAGACGGATGGGAGTGACTCCCACCTTTGAGACACGTCCGTGGAAACGCGCTCTGGCCGAGCTTGAGTACGGGGATATCATTGCCCTGTCTTCGGGGTTCAAGGTCCCCGGGCGTGAAACTTACGCCATATTTCCTTCTGAGTATTTGACCATGGTGACCAACGTGATCATCGCGCTTTCCGCAAGCGGGGTGAAAATCAAATCCCTTGAAGACCTGCGGGGCCTGACCATAGGAGTGATTCGTGAGTATTCATATGGCCACGAATTTGATTCCATGGAGGGATTGACAAAGGTTGAAGCCAGTTCCAATCTCCAACTGCTCAAGATGCTTCTTAACCAGCGTATGGACGTGATTCTCGGCAGTCGATCTGGCATGAAATTTATGGCGGAAAGAATGGGCAAACTGGCGAACATCAAGTTCCTTTATGAAGTTGGCAGCGAACCGCTCTATCTTTTCTTTTCCCGCGCCCACGGGAAGGAGGCCGAGGAGTTGTCGCATGATTTTGGGCAGGCCATCCGTTCCATGCGCAAAGACGGAACATTCAAATTGATTGTGGATAACTACTAAGCGCAAGACCTCTTGACGAATTTCATCAAGTCCCTATCTATTGATAATACATGTTTTTCGGAGGAATTTACTGGCATGCTGAGTCAGAGCAAAACCATAGTTATTTTGTGTCTCTTAGCCGTTTTTACCTGGGCCTGCCCGGTCCGGGCGGATCATCGTCGTACTCCGGTGGTCATGGCCGTGGAAGCGGTCAGCCCTTCGGTGGTCAATATTACGGTGACCAAGAAAAGTGCCCTCGGCTCACGATCTCCCTTTGGTGACCCGTTCTTCGATCAGCTTTTCGATGATTTGTATGGCAAGCAGAGGCAGTCCCAGAGCCTTGGTTCCGGGGTGATAATCGACGGGGCCAAGGCATTGGTCTTGACCAACGCCCATGTAATCGCCAGCGGCGGAGAGATCCTTGTGCGTCTCAATGACGGGCGCGAATTCAAGGCCGAACTGGTCGGCTCGGACCCGGATTTCGATCTGGCCGTGCTCAAGCTCAATGAGGCCTCTGACCTGCCCCAGGTCGTAATGGGAGATTCCAATGACATCTACATCGGCGAGACTGTCATCGCCATAGGCAATCCGTTTGGCTATTCCCACACAGTGACCACCGGTGTGGTCTCGGCCCTGAACCGGCCCATGAAGACGGCCAACGGCGCATACGGCAGTTTCATCCAGACCGATGCGGCCATCAATCCCGGCAATTCCGGCGGCCCGTTACTGAACATCCAAGGCAAGCTGATCGGCATCAATACCGCCATTCATGCCCGTGCCGAAGGGATCGGTTTTGCCATCCCGGTCAACAAGGCCAAGTTCGTGGTTGCCGAGTTGCTTGACACAGGCCATGTCGCTCCCATCTGGCTCGGTATCTTCGGGCAGGACATCGACCAGCCCACGGCCCGGTATTTCAATCTGAAAAATCTCAAGGGAATGCTTGTCTCCGAGGTCTACCCGTCCACTCCGGGGGCCGAGGTCGGAATCAGGCCGGGTGATATCATGCGGGCGGGGAAGGGCCGGGGTATTTCCAACAAGGATGACTATCTCACTCAGATGTGCAGCGTCACCAGGAGCGAGTCCCTGACGGTTGTCCTCTTGCGAAAAGGCAAGCATCAGAAGCTCAATCTCAAGCCTCAGGTGCTTGACAAGAAAAAGGCCCTGACCCTTGTTCGCACCCGGTGGGGATTTGAGCTGGCAGATCGCAGGAAGGGCGGCGGCGCGGAGGTGACGGTCATCGTACCCGGCAGCCCGGCCGCCACGCTCGGTTTGCAGGCCGGGGACATCATTCATCA
>JAFLJW010000034.1 GCA_022712815.1 Pseudodesulfovibrio sp.
TCATCATGAACAAGCGCGATGAGAGCCGCCAAATCATGACTGCCGACTTCACGCAGGATGTCCATGGACAAATTGCGCACGGGAGCATCATCGGAACGCAGAAGCGGCAGAACCGCCTGCACGGTTTCCTTGCCCCCTATTTTGCGCAACGAGCTGTCCGCAGCCTCCTGAATTCCCAAGTGGTTGGTCTGCAAAAGCTCAGCCAACATGGATACTGCTTCAACACAATTATCCTCGCCTGCGCGAAATGCGCCTTCGCGGACAATTTCCTTGTCGTCGCTCTTCAAGAGCGCCAGATATTCAGTGCAATCCGCCATTATGGTCAGGCCTCCCCATAAGGGTTTTTGAGATTCATTCCACCTAATTTTATTTGTACAAGTTGGTCATGATGGATTCGGCCAGATCATCAAGGTCGACAATCTCGTCAGCCAAATTTTCATCAACAATAGCCTTGGGCATACCATAAACGACACACGTCGAGTCGCTCTGCGCCAGGGCACGACCACCTTTGGCCTTGAGGGCTCTCACGCCTTCGCAACCATCATTTCCCATACCAGTCAGGATAACACCAAGACCGCGCTTACCCACAGCCTCGGCCACCGAACTGATGAGCACGTTGGCAGAGGGCTTATACAAGGCATCCCTGGGGCTATCAGTCACAACCACATCCACTCTGCTGATTTTCTGGTCCAGAACGACATGCCTGCCACCCGGTGCAATAAAGGCATGTCCGGCTTTCAGAACATCACCGGGCTCAGCTTCCTTGACGGAAATCTTGCTGACACCGTCGAGTCGTTTGGCAAAAGGTCCGGTAAACGCCGCAGGCATATGCTGGGCAATGACAATACTTGCCGGAAAATCGGCTGGGAGTGAAGACAAAATTTTCTGCACGACTGGCGGGCCCCCCGTGGAAACACCAATGACAACCACATCACGCAAAGGCCGCCCGCTGGGGCGAACAAAAGTCTTGCGGACCGCTGCTGCTTTAGGAGCAGAAGGCCGGGCCATGACATGACGCATCTTGCGTGCGGCTACGACCTTGACGCGGGCGATGAGATCTTTTTCGATCTTGATGATATCGAGCGAGACCTTGGACAACTGCTTGGGAATAAAATCAACAGCCCCAAGCTCCATGGCTTTCAAAGTGGCTTCGGCTCCCTCTGTGGTCAATGAACTGACCATGAGTACAGGCCGTGGAGATTCCATCATGATATGGCGAAGAGCGGTCAAGCCGTCCATCTTCGGCATCTCGATGTCCATGGTGACGACATCGGGATCAAGCTTGCGAACCATGTCCAGACCTTCCTGACCATCGCGCGCAGTGCCTATTACTTTAATTTTAGGATCTTTACCGAGCATCGTGCTGATGGCTTTCCGCATGAAAGCAGAATCATCCACGACGAGAACTTTAATCACGTATCCGTCTCCTTAACTCTGTCTAAGTCTCAAAAAATGGGGCTAGCCCGTTTCCCTGCATGCCTCACCAGCTAAAGCGGATGTCGAAAACAACGTTACACTGTTCCTAATCATGAGGGAATTGTTATATTAAATTTATTCAATGCCTATGGTAGGCAGGTTTCAAGACTTTGTCTATCATCTTGGCCCAAAGATGCACTTTTGCCTTGCCTTTTTAAAACCTGTGAGCTAGACCCTTTTCTCACGCAAACGGGATGTGGCTCAGTCTGGTAGAGCGCTGCGTTCGGGACGCAGAGACCGGAGGTTCAAATCCTCTCATCCCGACCAGATAAGTCAAGGACTTACAGTTAATAGCTGTAAGTCCTTTTTTGTTTTGTTACCCCATTGCTAACAGTAAAGCTGAAATCCTTACCTTCTACGACTCCACCCAACATATCCAATTGCCCCACTTCTCAATCAATAGAACAAATGATATGTCCTACAAGCATAGACTGAATTGAAACTCATTTCAAAAAGTTACAAGTAGTCACAAGGCTAGGAGGAAAAATTGGATATCATAGAAATCTTTATGAAAGATCAAATTGCGGCTGTTGTTAATGGATTCATTATCGTTGTTTTTGTATTCTTTCTGATTGAACGAAAAACATGGTCCAACGAAGCCCCCCAATTACTGACCTCTCTTGGCATACTCGGCACTTTTGTAGGTATTTTACTTGCTCTCGTCGGCTTCAAAGAAGGAGACATTGACGGGAGTATTCCCAAACTGCTTTCTGGCTTAAGATTCGCGTTCTCAACCAGCGTGATGGGCATTGCCTCCTCAGTTCTCTACAAAGTCATTATCCAAATACTGAACAGAAGAAACTTTAAAATGCTTGCAGAAATAAAAGAAGACGTAACCCCCACCGACATTCATTCCTCATTAGAAAAAATCAATCAAAGCCTAATTGGTTTAAATGGAACGACACTATACTCACAATTTGTGCACTTGGAAGAACAAATCAAAGAAGACAATTCTCAAATGACCCAAGCCCTCCAAGAAGTTGCACAATCAATCGGCGGAGATAGAGATACAAGCTTACTCACTCAAATGGGACAACTCAGAAACGATATCCGAGATGGCAATGATCGAGTGGTGAAATCTCTGGACAGTTTTAGCGAAGAGCTTGCCCGTGTCAGTACTGAAACCATTATTGAAACCCTCCGCGAAGTAGTCAAGGACTTCAACCAGCTTATTCAAGAGCAATTTGGTGAAAATTTCAAAGAACTGAATAAGGCCGTTACCGACTTGGTAGGCTGGATGGACAGCTACAAAGATCATGTGGAAAAATATGAAGATAGGATAGATAAGGTCACATCAAGCATTGAACTTACCCAACAGGCAATTGAACACATCCGGAAAGATACTGCTGCGATTCCAGGCCTCATGGATTCTTTAGGTGACACCATCAACAAGATTGATGTTCAAATCACCGACCTTGAAGAACGTTTACAGCCGTTCAGCGAAATGCGAAATGAGGCACTGGAAGCATTCCCGGCAATCAAGGAAGGCATCAACAACCTGACCTCTAAACTGCGTTCTGCTCTTATTCAACACGGCGAAGATATAGCAGCGTTATACAAAGTTATGGCGAAAAATCTCGAACAATCTGTCACTGAAAGCTCGGACGCTATTATTCACCAACTTAACACTCAGACAGAACGGTGGGACGACCTCACTAAATCAAATATTCAAGGGATGGAGGCAGCCCACAAAGCTCATGATGAAGCCTCTCAAAACCTCACTAGCGTATCACTAGAGCATGCACATGCTCTCAAAGGAGCTTCCGAGGCGGTTTCTCAACAACTTCAACAGGCAGTGGGAGATATTAGCTCCACGCTTGAAGAGTCGTTTAAAAGCTTCGATTCTAATATGCAACAAGAGGTTACGAGAGTTCTTGAAAAGATGGGAAGCCAGCTTGCAAGTCTCTCAAACCAATTCGTTAGTGACTACACACCTCTGACCCAACAGCTTCAACGCTTAATCAGCGTATCCAAAAATGACGGGCGGTAGGCATGCTAGAAAAAGTGTTCGGAAAAACAAAACCAGTGGTCCATACAAATGGTCATTGGATGTCTGTGTCAGACTTGATGGCTGGCCTTATGATGGTGTTTCTGTTCATTGCCATTGCACATATGAAGAATGAACAGGATCAAAAAAGACATATTCGAGAAATAGCAGTAGCCTACCAAAACACTCAGCTTAATCTCTACAATGAACTCAACGAAGAATTTGCTGATGATTTGCAAAAATGGGACGCAGCAATAAACAAGACGACCCTCTCGGTTCAATTTAATTCGCCTGAAGTCTTATTTGCCACAGGCTCTGACAAAGTAAAAAGCAAGTTCAAGAATATCCTCTCAGACTTCTTCCCCCGTTACGTATCGGTATTGCGCAAGTATAAAGACGACATTGCCGAGATACGTATTGAGGGGCATACAAGCTCTCATTGGGGCGGGGCCAAGGATACACTTGATGCTTATTTTTCCAACATGAATCTGTCACAGGACCGCACTCGCAGTGTTCTTCAATATTGCCTGAACCTTTCTGCCATAAAACCTGATCTACCATGGGCAAGAAACCTGATCACGGCCAACGGGCTATCCTCAAGTAAGCTTGTTATTGAGAATGGCCGAGAGAATGCCAAGGCATCCCGAAGGGTGGAGTTCCGAGTCAGGACCAAGGCTGAAACTCGCATTATGAAGATTATTGAGGAATCTCAATGAAGCCTCCCTCATTTACGCTCAATGTCAACTTAAACGCCCTGAATACAATCAGAAAGCGTATGGGTGCGCCATTAGTTGAATGGCAATGCAGCGAAAGTGAGCAAGGTGGTTTCGACTTCAAAGAAATCAGTGTTATCTTCGAAACGCTGGAAGAATTTACTGAAAATGTGGGCAAACTGGACAATGGCATTCTGATCGACAAGAATACTGGACAGGTCATTTTCGCATACATCAAAGACAACAGGCTGCCTAAAACAATCATTGAGGAGGAACCGGGCAAGGGCAGGAAAGTCCACTTAGCATGGTGCAAGACTCTAGATGAAATGAATTCTAAAAAAAAATTTGACCGTTATGTAGGCACCAACAGAACATCAGGCATTTTTGAAGTGGACTACCTTGATTGGCACACAAAAGATGAAGGGACAACCGAGGCCAGGCTTCATGTCTGTAAAAACTGCCTTGATCAGCTTGAGATACCAAGACGCCGTGAGGACTTCAAAAACGTCTCGGATTACGACTTTGCCGCCCATATTGATGAATATGGCAGGACTCTGAAACGAGAACCCAAGCACGAAGCCAGCGAAGTTCCACTTAACAAGTATCCCGACGATTGGCGAAAAATTTCAGACAACTACAGGCAATCACGAGGATACGTTTGTGAGGACTGCGGAGTTGATTTAAGCGAGAACAGCTTTTTGCTGGATGCCCACCATATCAATGGCAACAAATACGAATCGCACCCCGGCAACCTGATGGCACTATGCAAGTGTTGCCACAAAGAGCAACCTGACCATCCGAATTATCCCATCAAATCGCATGAAAAGAAAATGCTGGATGTTATCAAGAAAGAACAGGGAAAACGACCGTGCAAGTAAAAACGTTTCAAATGTAAGAGTTCCGACTTGATCTGACTCTTTCTCTTGGAAAAGAGGAGGTTCTCCCTTTTGGTGTAATTGTTGAACAACCATCAAAAGGAGCACAATGCTCAAAGGAAAACCTCATGGCCAGTTTCAATCAGAACATCATAAAACACAAGGTCGGACTACTCAATCTTGCTGAATAACTAGGCAACGTCTCGAAGACCTGCCCCCATTTTTCACGGGTTAAAATCCAGCATTGCTGTCAGAACACAAAAAGCTGCCCAAAAATTAAGACACCCTTCCCTGTTGCTCGCGCTTATCTGATATGTTCAAATGGAAATAGATTTTACGAATAAAACTATCGGGAACATCCCATGAGATTGACGCTGCTCATCATAACATTCCTTTCGTTCGCGCTCCCCTGCTGGGCTGATGTGGTCACTACGACCAAGACCGAATACTATCTGGTCGATGGAGTGAAAAGAAACGAAATAGTTAAGAATCTCAAGAGGCAATCGCCCATCAAGCAAGATGGCAAGACATTTCAGGGACATACTCGGTCAAAGATTCGATATGATCTGTCCTGGGTGCAAAGAGGCACCAAGTGCACCATCAAAAAAATCACCATCCACCTCACAATCACTTACAAATACCCGAAACTGAGCCGAAGACCGAACACAAAAATCCTGAAATGGTGGAAAAAACACCTGAAAAAACTTGAAAAACATGAATTAATTCACGGCAAGATTGCTCTGGATGGAGCAAAGGACCTTGACAGGGCATTCAAACACTTAAAAAAATATGACTGCGCCAATATCAAAAACAAAGTGAAGGCCCTGGGAAAAAACAACTTGCAGGAAACGAAAAGAAAACAAGTGGCCTATGACAGCCTGACCAAACATGGCGTCAAACAGGAAAGATACATGGGCCAGTCATTTTGAAACCACGGCAACAAAAAAGGACGGTGAGGATATCCTCACCGCCCTTCTGTCTTTGGATTAATTCCGTCTTATTCCATGGGTGCCGGTTCTTTCATGTCCCAGATACCGCACGGGCAGGAGTTGGCGCAGAATCCGCAAGCAATGCACTTGTCCGGGTCCACCACACGCTCGAAGGCTCCATTTCCCAGATCAATACGGCTGATGGCCGACTGGGGACAAACCACATCGCAAATATAGCAATCACGGCAGGAACCGCAGGATGAGCATTCGGCCCCGCAATGGTTCATGTCGCTGAACTCGATGACACGCGGGTCAAAATATTCCAGTGTCATGCGGGTGTAGTCGATCATGTCGCGGGTGTCGGTCTTGGGCCGACGATCATTGAAGATATCATCAATACATTCAGCGGCACGACGACCATGCCCGATGGCGTGGGTCAGCAGACCGGGACGCACGAGATCTCCGATGGCAAACACCTGGGAGTCAGTGGTCTGGTAGTCGTCATTGACCACCACATGACCGCGATCAATGGCAATATTATCAGGCAGGAATTCCACGTCCGGCTGGTCGCCGATGGACATGATGACCGTGTCGGCCTCCAGCAATTCACCGGATTGCAGCATAACACCCTTGTCCGTGACTTCCTTGGTAAAACAGGGCCACTTGAAACGCGCACCGACCTCTTCGGCCTCCTTGCGCTCCTTGCCAAAGGATGCAGGCTCCTGAATATCAATGAGCGTGATATCTTCTGCCCCCACACTGGCTGCCACGGTGGCGACATCGCAACCGACATTACCGGCACCGATGATGACGACCTTCTTGCCGGACTTCATGGCACCCTTCTTGACTTCCTGAAGGAATGTCAGCGCGGGAGTGATCCGCTCGTGGCCGGGGACCGGGATCATGCGCGGTTTCTGCGCACCGATGGCGAGGATCACGTACTCGTATTCTTCCTTGAGTTCCTCGAATTCCCTGGCCTTCAACTCCTGCTGCAAATGAACATGCGGCAGGACTTCGGCAGCGCGTTTGACTTCCGCTTCAACCACTTCCTTTGGAACGCGGCTGTTGGGAATGGCCGAGGCGATCTTGCCGCCAAGGGTCTTGGCCATATCAAAGACGACAGCCTCATGCCCTTTCATGCGAATTTGCCAGGCCACGGAAATACCGGCTGCTCCGCCACCAATAACGGCAACGCGCTTGCCGGACAACGGCGGCAGCTTGGGAGCCGGGCTTTTATGCCCTTCGCGGCCCAGCTTGGTGATGTCCACCGAGGCCATGTTGCCGGTCTGGCGGGTACATCCTTCCATGCACAGATTCGGGCAGAGATACCCACAAACCGTGGCCGGGAAAGGTGTGTAAGCCAGGGCGAGATCAACGGCTTCGTCGATCATGCCGTCACGAACCAGCCGCCACCGTTCCTGAACGGGCATTCCCGTAGGACAACTGGACTGGCACGGGGCCCTGTATTTG
>JAFLJW010000378.1 GCA_022712815.1 Pseudodesulfovibrio sp.
GCCGCGCTGGGCCATGCCGTGAATTTCGCCGGAAGTGACAGGCAATCCCTGACTCAACACGGTCTGGGCAAGCAAGGTGGTTGCGGTCAGGGTTCCCTGGCCGCCGACACCAGTCATAAATATACGAATGGGCTTGATAGCCCTCATCTTAACTTCCCCTCTTCTTCGCTTTGATGTGTCCACAGACTTGCAGGCAGAGCATGCAGCCGTTACACAGGATCGGATTGACTGCGGCCTTGTCACCATCCTTATACATGGCGGGACAAGCCAGCTTGTCCAGACAATCGAAACGCCCTTCACACGAATCTGCCACGTAGGCGATCTGCGGAGCGACCTTCTTGTACACCCGGCGGGTGAATAACGGACAAGGTTCCTTGGCGATCAGCACACGAACTCCGGTCATTGCCTTGAGTTCCTCGAAAGCGGCCAGGGTCTTCTTCTGATTGAAGGGATTGACCTTGCGCACTTCCTTGACGCCCAGTCCACGGACAGCGGTTTCGATATCCAGAGGATGATCGTTGTCTCCGATCACAGTCTTGTCCACACCGGGATTCGGCTGATGGCCGGTCATGGCGGTGGTGCGGTTGTCGAGTACCACGAGCAGGATGTCATGGTTGTTGAAGACCGCATTGGCCACACCGGTCAGGCCGGAATGGAAGAAAGTGGAATCACCGATAAAGGCAATGGCCGTCTGGCCCGAAGCCTTGGAAACACCACCGCCTGCCGAGATCGACGATCCCATGCAAAGCAGGAAATCGGCAGCCTGAAGCGGGGGCAGAATGCCCAGCGTATAACAGCCGATGTCAGAAGAATAAACAGCATCGTCGCCAAAGACCTTCTTGGCCGCAAAGTATGTGCCGCGATGCGGACATCCGGCGCAGAGGTTCGGCGGGCGCAGGGGCAGTTCGGACGCGAATGTGTCGCATGCAGTCTTCAGCGGTTCTCCGACCATGCCGCGAATAACGTTCTCGACCATGGTCACATCGAACTCGCCATTGCGAGGCAGAACGTCCTTGCCGAGAATCTCGATATCGAGACAGTTTTTCTGGGCCAGTACCCGCAGCTCGTTTTCAACGATGGGTTCCAGTTCCTCAACCACGAGCACCGTGGAAACGGATTTCATGAAATCAAGGCACATGTTATCTGGCATCGGGTTGGAAAATCCGAGTTCGAGAACCCTGCATTTCTCCTTGAGGCCGGAGAGTTCCAAGGCATCGGCAACGTAGGCGCGGCTGATGCCGGAACAGACTATGCCGAATTCGCCGGAGCCGGAAACCATGTTGTAGGGAGATTTTTCCGCTTCTTTCCGCAACTCTTCCAGACGCTCCATCAGGGCCACATGCATGGGCCGGGCAAATACCGGAATGGGGACGTACTTGGAAGGATCACGCTTGAAGCCCTCTGGCTTGCCCGGATCAGGAACGGGACCAAATTCCACCGCGCCGCGCAAATGATTGACACGGGTGGTGGTGCGCAGCAAGAACGGTGCGCCATGCTTTTTGGAAAGCGTGAGGCCGTCGCGAGTCATGTCCTTGGCTTCCTGAGCCGTGGCAGGCTCAAGAACAGGCAGGCCTGCGATGCGGGCGTAATATCGGTTGTCCTGCTCATTCTGGCTGGAATGACAGCCGGGATCGTCAGCGGACAGCAAGACCAGACCACCGGGAGTACCGGTGTAGCACAACGTCATCAGCGGGTCGGCGGCAACATTCACGCCCACGTGCTTCATGGTGCACATGGTCAAGGCTCCGGCCAGTGTGGCTCCGCCAGCCACTTCAAGAGCGACCTTTTCATTGACGGAATATTCAAAATAGTACTTCCCCTCAGGGGAAATGCGATAGAATGTGTCTGGTACTTCGGACGATGGCGTGCCGGGATAACAGGTAACCACCTGCACTCCCGCCTCAATGGCTCCCCGGACAATGGCTTCGTTGCCAAGCAGGAGATGAGTATCGCCTGGAGTGTCGGCTAGTAACGGATTTGCCATAATACCTCTTATATAGGCGCAATCAGGCGCGGTTATTTAGCTTCCAGCTGGAAAATCTTGTACTCGATGAACGGCATGTCGCTGGTCTGTTTTTCACTCAGCGTCCGGTATGCGCTCAGGGCTTCAGCGTTGTCGCCTGCGGCTTCTGCTGCCAGGGCGAGTTGACGATAGATCGGAACAGTGAAAGCGGCGGGTGCGATACCGGCCAGATCCTTGAGTTCCTTGACAGCATCAGCGGCCTTACCGGCAAACAACAGGCTCTTGGCCTTGCCAAGGCGGGCGATGATCTGCATATCGTTGTCGGTGTCACCTTCAAGCTGCTCCCAGTACTCGGTGGCCTTGTCGTAGTCGCCGCTGGTCATGCAGACCTGAGCAAGCTCAAGCTGCACGGCGGGCTTGACCAAAGACGGCACCGTATTGAGCAAACCTTCCAGCCTGTCGATCTTGTCCTGCCCCTTGGCCTGAATGAGGATGATACCGAGTTCTGACTGGGCAGTGGTCTCCATCTTGATGGCATAGGCATTATAACCGGCGTAGACAGCGGTTGCGCTGATGATGATCGCGACTGTGATGATAAGTTGTTTCTGGTATTTGAATGCGGCTTCGAGAATGGGATGCATGCTGTCAGGAGAATGGGCTTCCATCTCATCAAGAACAGCCTGCTGTGTGGCATCGTTTTTAGTCATTGAATTCCAATTCCTCTATAGAATGTAAAAATAGGTGCGAAAATCGGGAAAATGAGGCCCGACAACGCAATGGGCTTGATAAGCAAAATTGTCAAAAAGGTCAAAGCCTATTTTGAAAAACAGGGGTAAAATGACAAAATCAACCGTTTTACGCCTTGTGTTTTGTGGCTAAATGACAAAATATGTAAAACGAATATGATTCAGCCTCTTTTTATGAAATAAATGACAAATAATTCGTGGTTTGACTTTAGCCCTCGGTGGAGGGTAGAAAATTGATTCTGTAGGGCAATGAATTATATTCTGCCTGTTGAAAATCTGGAGTAAAGAATAATTCAAGAGGTGTGTATGGATATTCGCGAACAGATGGTGGAAATGGGCAAACAGGCCAAGGCTGCGTCCCGTAAATTGGCCGCTGCATCCGGCAAAGCCAAACAGGATGCACTGCTGATTCTGGCTGATTTGCTGGAAGCTGAAACCGAGGCCATCGGTGTTGCCAACAAGAAGGATCTGGACGCCGCTGCTAAGCGCGGGCTGGACAAGGCGCGTGTGCAACGGCTGACCATCAGCGAAAAAGTGCTTAGTTCCATGATTCAGGGTTGCCGCGAAGTCGCGGCCATGGCCGACCCAGTCGGCGAGATCGAATCCATGACCAAACGGCCCAACGGCATGCTGGTTGGCCGGATGCGCGTTCCGCTCGGTGTGGTTGCCATGATCTATGAATCCCGCCCAAACGCCACTGTCGATGCCGGTATCCTCTGCCTCAAGGCTGGCAATGCCGTTATCCTGCGCGGCGGGTCCGAGGCATTTCATTCCAACGCCTGCCTCGCAGACCTGATGCACAAGGCTCTTGAAAAGGCCGGGCTGCCCCGGGCTGCCGTTCAGGTGCCGCCCACCGCATCCCGCGAGGCCGTGACCGAGATGCTCAA
>JAFLJW010000035.1 GCA_022712815.1 Pseudodesulfovibrio sp.
CAGAGGCCCACGGCCAGATTGACCAAAGTGGCGCGGGTGAACCAGATCATGCCCACGTCCTTGAGCTCGTCATTTTTTTGCCATTGCCCAAGCAGGGCGATGAACAGTCCTCCGATGGCAACAGCCCCTACCATGAAATGCAGGAAGCGGGGATAGAGGACCGGGTCCGAGGTGTTGAGGAACGAACCTGCTCTGGTGAAATATTCGGGCCAGATTTCAGGTTTAATCATGATCGTCATGTTGTTGGAGAGCATGAAGCCAACGTAGAGCAACCCGGCCAGAGAAAGGGCGTAGAGTACGGTTCGCCTGACCGGATTCATGGATTCGTAACGGAATTTGTACGTATAGAATCCATAGTAGGAAAACATCAGGGCCGCGATGACAGCCAGCCACCAGCCACCCATGAGCACGGAGCTGACATAGTCGAAATGGCCGTAGTTCACTTGCAGAAAAAGCAGCGGAGCCACACCCATATTGATGGTCAAAGCAAGCAGCGGCGGAAGTTTCATGCCAACGTCATGGGCGACCGAGTCATTGCCGCGCAGGGTGCGCCACAGCCCTATGGCCGCAGAGCCGACCAAAGCGTTCATGAAAAGCAGGTGCACCGTGAGCGTCACGATGAGCAGCACATCAAACCACGCCCAGTGAATAGGCAGTGGTTCAATCATGGGTATGAGCGAAGCGGGGTTCATTATCCTTTCTCCTGTTGTATCAACTTTAACCTATATTGGATTTGGCTCCCCAGTACAAGAGTTGAGGATCTTTCCCACTAAACCGCACAAATACTTATAGCCCCTTTATAATGGACAAAATTGGCACAGCGCTATAACTGGAAAACGAAGTAATATAGCATGAGTGTCCACGTCATGAAACAAAAAACATCGAAGAAGGAGGGCGCTGATGAGAATAAGCCTGAAACTGACCACTATGGGAGCTGTTTTGGTTGGCGTAACCACAGCTGGCATTCTCGGAATTTTGCTCTGGCAAAGTTCAATTATTTCAAAGAAACTGACTGAAAGTTTTGACCAACAAGCCAACCACGAAATTGCGATGGCTGTTGCGGATGCTGAAAGCCTGTTGAAGACCCAGCATGTAACCTTGAGCAAGCAACTCGAAAACGACATGAATGTGTTGATGGATATCGTATCCCGACACAATGGAATCCATCTCCTCGACGAAACCGTGGAATGGAAAGCCGTCAATCAGGTCACGAAAAACGCGAGTACCGTCCAGCTTCCCAAAATGGCACTAGGTGACCAATGGCTGGGACAAAATCCCGATGCAGGCCTGCCCACTCCGCTGGTGGATGACATCCTGGGACTGACCGGCACCACTTGCACAGTCTTCCAGACCATGAACCCTCAGGGAGACCTTCTGCGTGTGGCGACCAACATTTTGAAAAACAATGGAAAACGCGCCGTAGGGACATACATTCCCGATTCCAGCATTGTGGCCAAAACCATCAAATCAGGCGAAACCTTCCGCGGTACCGCTTACGTGGTCAATGCGTGGTACCTGACCCAGTATCGTCCCATCAAAGATGCCAGCGGCAAGGTGGTCGGCTGTCTCTATGTGGGCATCCTGCAAGAGGGTGTGAAAGAGTTACGCAAAAGCCTCAGGTCGATTGTCATCGGAGCCACCGGATACCTCTCGATTCTGAGTGGTTCCGGCAAATCTGCCGGTACAATCAAGATGCACAAGCAATCAAATTTGGAAGGAAGCAGTGCTTTCACTTCGCAGGATTCCGAAAGTGCCGCTATCTACAAAACCCTTGTCGAAGCGGCCAAACAGGCTGACGGCAAGCCGGTCACCCAATCGGCCATGCTCGCCGAACCAGGCTCCGGCACAAAGGAAGAGACCATCTTGGCCGCCATTTATTTCAAGCCGTGGGACTGGGTCATAGTCGGCACGGGCTACATCAAAGAATTCATGGAAAACAAGCACGTCGTGGATGATGCATTGGAAAATTCCAGATGGTGGGCTTTCGCTGTAGGCTTGCTCATGCTCTGTCTCGGGACGGCCACGGCTCTCTACTTTGCCCGGAACATGAGTGGATCCATTTGCAGGGCCGTAGCCGTCATGTCAAAAATCAACCAAGGACAACTCGATGTTGAGAAACTACCTACAACCAGCCGGGATGAACTCGGCGAACTGGGTCATGCCCTCAACTCTATGGGCGAAAAACTGCGGGAAATCGTTGCCGACGTGCAGACCGAATCCGAAAGTGTTGCCAACGGCAGCGTGGAATTGTCCAGCACATCGCTAAACCTTGCCGAAGGAGCCTCCAACCAGGCGGCATCGGTGGAGGAGATTTCTTCTTCCATGGAAGAAATGACTGCCAGCATCGAACAAAACACCAAAAACGCCCAACAGACCGAACTTATTGCACGCGAGGCGGCCAGTGATGCAAAGCAAGGTGGAGACTCGGTAGAAAAAACCGTCTTGGCCATGCGCCAAATAGCCGACAAAATTGCAATCGTTGAAGAGATTGCGAGGCAGACAAACCTGCTGGCCCTCAATGCCGCCATTGAAGCTGCCCGCGCTGGAGAACACGGCAAGGGATTTGCCGTTGTCGCGGCCGAAGTACGCAAACTTGCCGAACGAAGTGGTGTGGCTGCCTCGGAAATCAGCGAACTGTCCGTCAACAGTGTAGCCATAGCCGAACAGGCCGGGAAAATGCTTGAAAAAATGGTCCCGGACATCACGAAGACCGCTGAATTGGTGCAGGAAATCGCTGCCAGCAGCAC
This sequence comes from Pseudodesulfovibrio sp., assembly GCA_022712815.1. GTDB lineage: Bacteria > Desulfobacterota > Desulfovibrionia > Desulfovibrionales > Desulfovibrionaceae > Pseudodesulfovibrio. The sequence continues at coordinate 2,748 of JAFLJW010000035.1, forward strand.
CGAGCAGCACGAGGGCAATCGCCAGATCAACAGTGCCATCCAATTGCTGGATAAAGTCGTGCAGGAAAACACGACAGACTCCGAACGGGTTGCGGCTTCCTCCGAAGAACTGGCAGGACACGCTGCAATACTCAAGGATACCATCGGTTACTTCAAGCTCTCCGGCACCATGTCCAGTCAACCGCCTCGAATGAGATCCAGTCAAAGCGTAAAGCAGCAACCAAAACCTTTGGCAGCTCCGCCGCCACCAGTTCCGATCAAAAGCCAGAGCCTTGAACTCGACATGTCGGATGAAGAGGACTTTGAACGGTTCTAGGCGTATCGGCAGTTGACCACCCACTCATACCAACAACCAGGCCCACATCCTGATCATCAGAGGTGTGGGCCTTGCCATTTGCGGGGAAACGGGTAGAAAAAACTCACCCGCACCATTCGGCGGGCAAGGAGATACCTATGGGCAAAATTTTACTGTTCGATGCAGGCAATACCAATACCAATATCTGCCTGGCCGATGATACCGGCCTGGGTGAAAGCTATACGCTGCCGACCCGTCCGGCCAATACAGGCGACGATTGGGGGCTGAAGATCGAGGCTATCCTCGCCCGTGAAGGCGTTACCCCCGGCGACATCGAAGCGTGCGTCATCTCATCGGTCGTGCCGCCGCTCGACCCGCTCATCACGCGCATGGCTGGGCGATTCCTCGGCTGTGACGCGATTTTTGCGGGCCGCGACCTGAACATAGACCTCGACAACGAATACGCCCGCCCCGAACAGGTTGGCGCGGATATTCTGGTGGGCTGCCTGTCTGCCCGGCTGACCTGCGATGCGGAAAATATCATCGTCATCGACTTTGGCACAGCCACCACTCTGGCCTGCGTCATGGGCACAGCCTTCAAGGGCGGCCTGATCTGCCCCGGCGTACTCTCCTCAACCTTCTCTCTATCTGGTGGTACGGCAAAACTACCTACTGTCGACCTTGCGATCACAAGCAATACCCTCTCTTGGGGTAAAACCACAGAAGAGTGCCTTAACCAAGGCCTTGTCTTCGGTTTTGCGTCTATGGTCGATGGCCTTGTCGAAAAGCTGTCCGTCCAGATGGATGATCCATTCGTAATCACCACCGGCGGGCTGGCCGAAAAAATTGCCCAGGTAAGTACGACCATTGACGAAATCCGACCGGATCTGGTCATGGAAGGGTTGTGGATGGCCTATTACAATTAATCAGCAAGGTCTCTG
>JAFLJW010000287.1 GCA_022712815.1 Pseudodesulfovibrio sp.
CCTCAAGCGCATTCACCACAACCCTTGTACAGGCGGATAAGGTATGAAGAGAAGAGGCAATCAACCCTTTGAACATGGAAGCTTCTGCCAGTTTCTCACTGATATGAAAGGGCTGGGGATCAAATTCCCTTGCAAAGGATATTATCCTTTCTTTTGTCATTTCTATGGTATCGCAACAGAGCCGTTCTCCATCAAAAAGATCCTCGAAATATTTTTCTACCAAATTTACCTCCCCCGTTTCAAAAATCTGTTTTAAGGATAAAGAGAACCCGATTTTTTTAACCATGGAAAGTTTAAATCGGCAAGCGACGTCTTAATTTTATTCCGGGTGATGCAGTAGTAAGACTTACTTTTTTGGATATTGCCATAAAAATTTAAAGAATAAATTTTATAGGGCAGTACGGTTCGGGAACTTGTGAAAAATTCAAGCAACCCGCCGGTCTGGAACATGGCATCCACAAGGATCGGTGCCGCCACAAACTTCGGATCTTTCACCCCCTTAAAAAACTGCCCATCACTTTTGTCTTCCAGGGTAGTGATAAGGGTGATCCCGTCAAAGGAGTTAATATCCATGATGGTGCCAAAGAGTCCGAACATGAACAGCCGGCTGGGATGGTAGGCAAGCGTTTGGATATCCCCTTCAAAGGTAACAGGGGAGAAGAGGGGCAGCGCTATCTTTTTCGGGGCCAGTGGATTTTCAGAAAACCGATAGGTCCCCTGGTAATGGCGCTTGGGATCTCCCATGATCGCACCTTTTGGATTGGTGAACACAGAAGAAATATTGCATTCAAAGGCATCCTTATCTATTTTTGTTCCCTGGATCAACAACTCCTTTGGCCTTCCCTTGAGCAGTTTAATCCCGTAGGGAATGGAGAAATCAGACAACCCGGTAAAATGTTTCCCGCCACCTTCCGATGAGCCAGCCGCTGATCCGGCCAAAGACCCCGCCACCTCGGCCATGGTCTCGATACCCGTGGACCCCAGAAACAATGGAACATCCCCCATGGTATGGTCATGAAGAAACAGATCCCGGTTCAGGTCCAGTACCCGTGAAAAAGTCACACTGGAATCGGTCTTATCCACCATGTCATCCAGGAAGGAGACGATGTTTTCATCGACGTGGTGGCAATGGATGCTTCGGGCAAGACTGTCCAGGTTTTCCGCCAGGATATCACCAATGATGAGCTTGAGGACCTGATCCATCAAATCAAAACTGGCCGGGGCTTAATGTTTAGCCTTAATGCCTGAATCTTTACCCCCCCCCAGGTTTAAATCTGGTTTTAAATCTGGTTTTAAAACCTATTTGCCATCCCCCTAAATTCGTATTACACTCCTGTCTCAAAATAGATCAAAAAAAATAACCTGCTTATTCCAAGGAGATCCATGCCCATGACAGATAAAGCATTTCAGGATTATTACCCGGAAGAACTCAGCCATTGTTACGGCTGCGGCCGAAACAACGCCCAGGGCCTTCAACTCAAAAGTTATTGGGATGGGGAGGAAAGCCGCGCCCTTTTCCAACCGGAAGATAAACACATGGCAGTTCCCGGATTTGTTTACGGGGGATTGATCGCCTCTTTAATTGACTGCCATTGTACGGGCACAGCCGCGGCCGCGGCCTACCGGGCCCAGGGCCGGGCCATGGATACGAAGCCTCCCATACGATTTGTCACAGCCTCTCTCCACGTGGATTATCTGGCCCCCACCCCCATTGAAGCCCTACTTGAAATCAGGGGAAAAATCATTGAAGTAACCCCGAAAAAAGTCATCATCGAAGCAAGCGTAATGGCCGGAAAAACGCTCTGCGCCAAGGGAAAAGTGGTGGCTGTTCACCTGCCGGAATCCATGTTAAAAAAAATGAAAGGAGAATAAGAATGAGCCAGGAAAAAACAGTATTGTTTGCCTTCAGGGGAGATCCCCTCTGCTTTGTACATGTGTTGCTCAACGGAATTGACCTGCATGAGCGGGGGAAACAAGGACTTATTGTCATTGAAGGAGAAGCCGTCACCCTGGTGGAAAAGATGAGCCAGCCCGGCCATTTTTTATTCACTCTTTACCAGAAAGCAAAAGATCTCGGACTTTTTACCGGGGCTTGCAAGGCCTGCGCCACAAAGCTCAAGGCCATTGACGCCATTGAAAAAGAAGGCATCCCCCTGATCGGGGAGATGTCGGGCCACCCTGCCATGGGAGAGTTCATGGAAAAGGGGTATGAGGTGATCACCTTTTAAAAAAAAGTTGTCCGTCTAAAAAAATGAGCCCCCGACTTGCCGGGGGCTCTCACACGCCATTTTAAGGATATCACCAAAAACACCCATTCCCTTTGGCGCATTCAATCCGGCCAATAAACATCAGACCATCATAAAGCTAACAAAATGTTTCATTTAGTTTCTTCTTTTAAAAGAATGATGAAGTTCTCAGGAACTTAGGATAAATCAAGACATCCAAAATGGGACGTAAATCAGTACGGATTTTCAGGATCATTTATCCGCATTCATATTGGACCCCTGATCCATTCAGATTGCTGTTAAAAAAACATATCCCGAATATATTTCCAACTCAACCTGTTTTAAGAGTCAAAGACCGACTCTGTTAAGTTTCCCGATATTTCCCCCTTGACCTCACCTCTCAAAACTGAAATTATAGCAAACAGTCAATTTATTGAACTGAACCTAATGAAAAATGTTATTCAAACTGAGGTTTTCTCTCTATGGGGATTGTATCGATTTCTTTGGGTGGGATGAACAAGTATTCATAGAAGTTAAAATATTTTTTAGAATAAATCACATTGTATTTTCCATTTTTCTGTTATTGATGGCTTGAATTCTAAATAATGGACAATCTTATTCAGCGCCATTGCCCATTGAAGACGCAGCTATCCATTTGTGTTTAAAACACATAAATCAAAATGTCAGAACCAAAATATTTTCGAGCTATAATGTGTCCTTCATGGTGGTTAAATTTAATCGTTCAAAGAAACCAGGGCCAGTTTGTTCCGGGATTTTTAGCATTTTCTGCAACTTCCCTTTTTTGCAACGGTTTGCCAGAAATCCAGAATGCCGAATCCGCATAAGTTTTTTTGGCAGAGCGTGGAGAAGAAATCGACGAATAAATTCATTGGCCTTGAGGGGCATGGATTTATTTTTATTGTCATTTTTACGATCTCTATAAGAAAATGTAATTGTGTTGTTTCCCATGTCCAAAATCCGATTATTTGAGATGGCAACTCGGTGTGTATACCGACTTAAATACGACAAAACTTGCTTAGGGCCACCAAATGGTTGTTTTGAATAGACAACCCATTCTTTTGAGAATAATTGTCTTTTTAATTGTTTCTGTAAAAGGTTTAAACCCCCGCCTTATAGGCGGGTAGCATTTTGCTATCAGTTGGTTTATAATCGCTGGTATGAAATACCGTCGAGGAAGCCATACAAAGTTTAAGATAGAGTATCATTTTGTTTGGGTGACCAAGTATCGTTACCATCTGCTGCAAGGAGATCTTGCTCTTCGTGTGCGAGAGCTTGTTCGGCAAACGTGCGAGCGGTTTGAAATACGAATTATGCGGGGAGTTATCAGCAAGGATCATGTGCATATTTTGGTTTCAGCACCACCGAATATTTCGCCTTCAGATATCATGCGAAGGATTAAAGGGAGAGTGTCTCGAAAAATATTTGAAGAGTTTCCCCATGTAAAGAAACGGTATTGGGGAAGACATTTTTGGGCACGAGGCTATTTTTGTGTAACATCCGGGGAACTGACAAAATCAATGATTCAAGAATACCTTGAGCATCATTTTGAAAAAGATCCTGATGATCAGTTTGATATTGAATGAATTAACCGGCCTAAGCCGGTATTGCTGGACTTTCAGTCCGCGCACTTAAACCCACCGGCCTTCAAGCCGGTTGGTTGTTTAGTTTTTGAACCCGGCATTCGTTCCAATATCAGAGATTCCACCAGGAAAAATCAGATCATTCTCTTGAAATGCTTCTTCCATTAGCTCCATGAATTTACCCCGGAAAACCCTTGATAGTGATTTCACCGGGAATAAAAACTTTTTTTTAGAATGTATCCACCGGTCACCGTCATTGGAAAGATATCCCGCCGGTATCACGCAATGAAGATGGAAATGGTCCCGAAGTTTTTGATCCCAGGTGTGAAGAATTGCAGTAAAACCAATTTTCCCCCCTTCTTTGTATCTGGTAGGATTTTGAGCAAACTCTTTCAAGGTTGCTGATACTGCTTT
>JAFLJW010000260.1 GCA_022712815.1 Pseudodesulfovibrio sp.
TTCAAGGATCAGAGCACCTTTGAGCCATATTTTGATATTGGAGCGGACATGGTAAACATTTTATTGTAAGCCGTCATTTATCCGAAGTAATGCGACAATATAAAAATAGCCATCCTGTCCGCATAAATTTTGAAATCTCAAACTATAAAAATGAAGCCAGGCCTGTGCTTATTTCATAATCCAAGCTCTATGCCATAAAGAGTCTGCACAACATTGCGCCACTGGCCTAATGGCCTATCTTTATCAAAGGCAAACTCTAATGCATCTTTTCTTTTCCATTTGTCACGAAGTGTGGACCAGGTTAATAAATAGAAATTAGCCCTTTCCTTCTTAGGGGTCCTTGTATCTCGCAAACTTTTAGGAAGATATGTTTGAGACGTTCGCATCAAGCACATTGCCATCCGCAGGTATCGCCTGCTCATGCCAAAATCTGCATGCTGCCCTTGCGCACCTCGTCGCTTGTAATCAAGCTTTAACTCTTCAGGCCCATTTATCCCTATATGGGAACCCGATCTTACAACATAATCTTTCAGGATACGATTGCAGCGTTTTGCCACTTTTTTGACTTGAGTTTTGCCTTGTACCCCACCGGTTTGTTTAATCCTTGGAACAATACCGGCATATGAAACTATCTGGTTTAAAGATTTCTGTTTGTCCGGATCACCAATCTCAGCACAAACACCAGCAGCTAAAACGATCCCGATACCCCGGACACTGGTCAAAAAAGCACCAGGCGTTTGGGCTAAATGTTCAGCAATTTCCTTTTCCATCTGCTGGAGACTCTCCTGAAGGCAGGCAAAGAGCTTGACCTGTTGTTGTAAGGAAAGCTGTAGGGTTGCAATATATTTCTCTGGTGGCTGAAGAACCTGAGATGTATATTTCTGGAGGTGTTCCGCACAATGATCAGCATGATGAACTAAATTGCGGGCCAGAAACCGGGATAGTGTTGATCTATTACGCCGGCAGATTTGGTGCACGCTGAACCGATTGCTCATCAACGCTAATGACCCCCTTGAGAATGGAAAAATCCCACTTTTTTTCTCATCCAAAAAACCAGGGAAGATCTGATCAACAATGAAGTGAATTCTACGTTTAACCCCAGTCATCATTTGAACCAGTTTTCGCCTTTGCCGGACCAGCATTCGTAAATTCCAATAAATGCCTGTTTGGGCAGGAGAGCAGTTCCCTTTGTATTCGAGAAGCATTTTACAGATCCCCAGTAAATCCAAGATATCCGTGCTTGCCTGTTTGTTATCGCGATGCTTCTTCGCATCACAGGCATTTACTCCGGCAACGACCCAACTGTCTGAACGTAAAGCTGCAATAAAATTGTCAGCATAGGAGCCGCAGTCTTCACCTCCGAAAAAGACATGCTGACTGGCAATTCCTCGGCGCTGGCAGGATTTTTTAACCAGATTCAGCAGATAATTTTTACCTTCCAATGAATTATTGACTGAAAACGGTTTTCGGAGGATATCACCGTTGCCATTACAAAACATAACAACGTGATCTTTTTTTGCATAATCCATTGGGATGCACATAACTTTGTTCCTGTCTCCTGCAGACTCAAAAAGACTAAGAATTTCTTGACTTTGGTTACGATAAATGTTTCGTTTTCTCATGGGGTTCCCCTCCTTAAGTTCTTCAACTGCTTAATAGCAGATTGATTTAGTAACTCTAACACCGATTTAAATCGGATGTTTATTATTAGGGGAGCCCCTCCTTTTTTCTATTGGTATTTTAAGCTATTATTTAGCTGTTCGAATATAAATATTTAATACCAAAGAATAGAACCGTGAGTGTGTGTGAGCTCGCCAAAAAGGCTCACACACACTCACGATATCTATTTCTTTCAACGTACCAATATATAAAAAACACCAGCCTCTTATTTATTTGCTCACCTAAAACGAATACTTCAATACAACACCCTTGTCGAAAAGATTCTGTGCAATGTCCGAGGTCAATAAATGTGACCGAAACAGCTATGTGGATCCGGAATGAGTGGTCAAAATATTATACCAAATACGGGAAGAGTGAAAATTATCATTCTGAATTTCTGGCAGCCGAGAAAGAGGTCCTTTTCCTGCATGCCAAAATTCCTCCCAAGTTCTTTGGAACCGTATATTTTACTATTCACTGTTGTTTTTCTTCCGGCCTTTTGGTTTTCCCCACATCTGGACCCTTGCCACGGCCTGGTGTGCCTGGGTCTCTTCATTTATATCAAGCAACAGATACCTTTTAAAAGCGTCCGAAACGTGGCCGGTAACGCCCCTTTGAATTTGCTCCGGGGTCAGAACTTTACCAAGGGCCGTGACGGTAGAATGTTTTGTGCCGCCGTAACCCGACCCTGCCTTGATTATAAAAGGGGTAGCTCATTTGCTTTTTTGAATTTTTCAATATTTGATTCTTCCATGGTAAAGGGCCAGGCAAAAAGATACCCGGCCCTTAATCTCAAATTTATAATTTCTCAGGATTGTCTTTTCCCAATCTTTTCCGGGCCGGATCAGCCTTATTAATCCTTTTGGCGGCTTCCCTTATCATAAAAGCCTTACCCCTGATTTCATTCCAAAATATTGATTCCTTGGAATCCGGGTTATCCCCGTCCATAAATTCTTCCTCAAATATATCAAGAAATTCAATAAGGGGATTGATTCCAAATGTAATGACCCC
>JAFLJW010000370.1 GCA_022712815.1 Pseudodesulfovibrio sp.
CAGTCCAGTACTCACTGGCAGACTGGGAATACGAACCGCCGCCATTCAATCCGGCATCGATTCCTTTATTGTAATAGTTCCAATCCGCATCAACCGAAGGATAAAAACTGCTTGCGGCAATGGTCGTATCTTTCTGGGCAATCTCGACGCTCTTCTTGCCGATAAGCAGGTCAGGCCTGCCGTTATAAGCACGGGTCAGGCACTCTTTAAGGGTCAGACTGAAAGGGATATTGGAAAGCTCGCCAACATAGTCAACGTCAGCTTCGAGCGGAATATTCAACAAAGTATTGAGTTGAGCCATCTGGGTGGAGACCTGATTCTGAGCAGTCAGGAGGTCCTGTCTGGCTGTAGCCAGATCAACTTCAGCATCAAGCACTTCGGCCTTTGGCTTGAGTCCGACCTCATAAAACGCACTGATCACCTTGAGCTGAGATTCAAGACGGGTAACTGAATCAGTTGCGCTTCTGACATCCATACGTGCTTTCAGCAACGACAGAAAATTGGATTGAACACTCGAAATGAGAGACAATTCGACATTGGTCAGCGAGGCCTGAGTGGATTCCTCGGTCAACTGCGCCTTCTGCCAGGTGGCAAGGAGGTTGAACCCCCTGAACACAGGCTGGTTGATATTGATAGAACCTGTCCAATCGTCATTCTTACCGCTGGTGGACAGCTTGCGGCCATAATTCATGTAGCCGTAAGAGCCGCCCAATGAAGGACCGAAACGACCGAGCGATGAACGGGCACCAAATCTGGCCCCTTGCAATTGTGACCGGATTGCCGTCATGTTCGGATTGATAGCCAAGGCTCGTTTGACGGAACGTTCAAGGTCAAAGGAACCGGAAATATTTTCTGCCTGAACCTCCGCACCTGTTGCCATGGCAGGGTCTGCATCCTGCGCAAAGGCCATGCCTGAAAAAGCCGTAAGAACGACTGCTGCCAGAGCTAAAGCCAAAAAACGTTTGAAGCGCATAATTATTATCCTGCTTAGTTATTCCAAGGTTCTGTTGAGCTAGCAACTATTAATCTCCCGACAATCTATCAACTCTCGGTCAAGTCCGCAAGCCCAAAATAGTGATTTATTTATGCAAAACAGCACAATCCGAAGGATCGCCCTGCAACTTTTCCAAGGTATGCCGAAATATCGACAAAAGCGGTTCCAGACATTCGGCAACCGCCTTTGGACTCCCCGGCATATTGACTATGACAGCCTGCCCAAGCGTTCCGGCAACAGCGCGGGAGATCGCGCCATACGGTGTTTTTGCCAGACTTGCCGCAGTCATTGCCCGCTCAAAACCAAGCAGGCGTTTCTCGATAACGGCCAGCGTTGCCTCAGGGGTGACATCACGGGGGCCGACCCCGGTTCCGCCCGTAGTCAATATGAGATCAAAGCCCTGAACAAGGGCAAGATCAACCAAAAGCCCTCTAAGTTGATCGCCTTCATCCGGGATAATAAAACCCTGAACCAGAGACAAATCAAGTTTCCCAGCCACAAGCTCGCCAACCAGAGGACCTGATTCATCAGTCCTTTTTCCGGCTGCCCCCTTATCGCTCAACGTGATCCAGGCCAATGAATACCCGCTGCTCTCCACTGTGAATTGAAATTCGCCACTATCCATATCCCGCACAGCTTCCAACAAATACACGCGCCCGGAAGATTTTTTTGCCCCCCCTGGAACCCAGCCTGCGGACAGGACCAAAAATCCACCATCCTCACCGGCCAGACGATTGCCAACGCGCAAAGAAAACCCGGCAAGCGAAGCCTTTACGGCTCCCAAAGGGACATCGACGTCATTGGAACAAATATACAACCGGTCGCCTTTTTTCAAAGGAGACTCAAGAATCAGAGAAAATTCGCAAGGGGTCATGGCCTCTCCATAAAGACAGATTATGCCAGCAATACCGCTAGAATACCGGCAACAAAAACTCCACCGAACGTCCCTGCCCCACCAATGGAAACCATAGGGGTGCCTACCGCATTACGAATACGCGGCGTCAGAAGCGGAGCAAGGTTCCCGCCGATGATGGTTCCCATGGTTCCGGCCACATAGGCAGCCACCGGGCGAAACGGTTCGGGTACAAAAAAGAATACGGATATGAAGGTCATCAACGCAGGCATGACAAGAGGCACCCGCAATCCGGTAAAGGGGTCAGCCTTGGTCATGGCATAGCAACCACCGGCCACCATGACCATGGCAAAAGCGATCCAGCCATACACTCCGTCCGCCTGATTATTCACATGCAACCGGATAATAAACGTCAAACTCAGGAGCAAGGGAAGAATGAAACCACCTAGATTGAGTGCAAAGACCTGCTTTTTCAACTCGTTGGCACTATCCTGTTCCATTTGAATATGACGCCCGGACTCATCCATCGTATAGCCGAAGGTCTGCGGCTTCTGGACGATCACCAGCCGTTCACTGGTAAACACGGGAAAGTTTACCACCCTGCCGATAAGAATGGCGATAAGCATCAGAACCCCTTGGGCCGAGGTCAGTCCGAGCTTGGAAAAGGCCTCGGTCACAATGCTTACCGGCAGGAAAATGAACAGAAAAAAGAGTCCGACCAGAATCAGTAGCGCGGCGAAAATCCCGCCGGAAAATTGAAAATACGGAGAATTCATCATCTTAACTGGCTCCAGGTCCGCCAAATGTCGGTTGCTTTTTGTTTTAGCCCAGTTCTATACTACGTCTTAAACCATGCAGTTGGGATGTATCCTAACTCAAGAGCTAAGTAAATCACAGCACCCGCGAGGAGCATATGAAAGGCATCATTCTGGCCGGTGGCTCCGGCACACGACTCCACCCCCTGACCCGCGTTGTCAGCAAACAACTCCTGCCGGTGTATGACAAGCCGATGATCTATTATCCCCTGTCCACACTCATGCTGGCCGGGATCAGGGAAATCCTCATAATTTCCACCCCTCACGACCTGCCTCGCTTCAGGGAACTCCTTGGCGACGGCTCACAACTCGGACTCACCCTTGAATACCGCGAACAGCCCAGACCGGAAGGATTGGCCCAGGCCTTCCTCATTGGTGAGGATTTCATCGGGGGCGACAAGGTCTGTCTGGTCCTCGGCGACAACATCTACCACGGCCACGGTCTCGGCTCGATTCTCAAACAGGCAGGAAGCCTCGACAAGGGCGGCCTTGTCTTTGCCTACTCGGTAAAAGACCCGGAACGATACGGCGTTGTGGATTTTGATAAAAATTTCCGCGCCCTTTCCATTGAGGAAAAACCCGAAAATCCCAAATCGAAGTACGCAGTTACCGGTCTTTATTTTTACGACAACGATGTCATTGAGATAGCAAAAAATCTCAAACCGTCCCCAAGGGGAGAACTGGAAATCACCGATATCAACAAGGTCTATCTGGAACGTGGAGAGCTGGAAGTCCAGACACTTGGCCGAGGGTATGCGTGGCTGGATATGGGAACCCATGAATCCCTGCACGGCGCAGCCAGCTTTGTCCGGGCGGTGCAGGAACGACAGGGGTATGTCATTTCCAGCCCTGAAGAAATCGCATTCAGGATGGGCTTCATCAACCGCGCACAGCTTAAAAAACTGGCCTGTGAGATAAGCAAGAACAGCTACGGACAATATTTGCTGGAAGTCGTACTTGAAGACTCGGAAGGAATCTGCAAAACATAAAAAAGGCTGCCTTGCCCAAACGGGGAAGGCGGCCTTTATCGAAAGATTCAAGACACAGTGCCTAAGCACTGCATTTCAATTTTCTAGTGATGGTCCTCGTCCATGGCTTCTTTCACACGGAGACAACCGATAGTAAGAATCCAGGCAAGGTAAATGAAAATCAGAGAAACACCGACAAAGCCGGGGCCAGAACTGTGAGCCATTCCAGAAAGCAATTCACCAATCATGTTATTCCTCCTCGATCAACACTCTTGAGCTTGAAAAGATTTATTTTCTTTCCCCTCAAAACCGTTAAATGTCAACCCCCATCGGGGTAAAAACAGCCCTCCACAACCATCCTTTTCAACCGCACCCCTTGTCAGAACTGTCCTTTTTGCATATTGCTTACTCATACGGCACAAAACAGACTTCAGCTCAAAGCGGTGAATTATGGGCCTTTTCAGCACCATCAGAAACCTTTTTTCCAAGTCCGACAAGGACAAGCCAAAAAGAACAAAACAAACTATCAGGAAACAGGTTATTCGAGAAGGTGTGCCAAAAAAAAAGAAAAAGAAGAAAAAAAGGGCATCTGACGGGAAACCGCTTGCAGGTGCTCGCACCCAAAAAAAACCGACCAAAAAGAAAAAGGGCAAAAAGGAAAAGCCCTCTGGCAACCTGTTTCTCAGCCTCGGTGGAAAGAGCAAGAAACGGAAGAAATCACAGCAGGTCACAGCAGATCCCATCGATAAAGAGTCCTTGGGCTTCAGCATTTCTCTCAAAGGGGAAGATGAACAGTCAAAGAAACGTAACGCCCTGAGAATACGAGTCAAAGGCTTGACCGTGCATGTCGCCCGTCTCAACAAGCAATTTCCGGTCACGGACATCAGCGCGACCGGCCTCGGCTTTGAATTCGAGAAACCACACGTCAAGGGCGGGGTCAAACTCAAGATGGATATCTACCTCGACGGCAAGCTGAAAGCCTCGGATATCATGTGCAAGGTCATGCGCCATGAACGAGGTTCTGTCGGTTGCATATTTGAGGAACTTGACCGCGCACAGGACGATACGGTCCACGAAGTAGTCTTGCTCGGCCAGAAACAACAGGCTGACAGAAAAAACGCCAATAAAGACCGGGAATTCAAAATTCCGACTTAGGGCGTGTAGTCACGCTCTAAAGGCTCTTTTTCAATTTCTCAATCAACGTTTCAAGATCGTTTGGTTCGCCCGGCTTGTGGTTTTCGGGATACAGAAGTGCAGTCATGAAAAACACACTGCCTATTCTAAGGGCTGCGCTGGCACTCATGGAGAATTGTTCAAGAGTTCTGGCTATTTCAACACCAATATCACCTTCAACTTTCTCGGTCAATTTCCAGGCATTCTCGCCCAGAGCCGCAAGAATTTCCGCTTTTTCTTCCAATTTTATCTGAAAGGCCCGCTGCCCTTCGGTGTCGATGAGTGCTTCGCCCTCTGCTTCCAGACGATTGACATCAACGCTTGTTTTCTCAAGATACTCTATCAAATCCAACAACGCTTGATTTTCCATGCATGTCTCCTGTTTGGACAAAATATATCCCTCCGGCCCAAGAAAAACAAGACATCCCGACATGAAATAAACTGGACAATGGAACCGTTTGATTCTACCTCAGTGACTGTCTTGAAAAACGCGCATATCATCAGGAGTCGGAGTTGAGTATATTATCCGCAAGCCTAGGGCTGACACGCTACCGGATCATCGAGGAAGTTCCCACGGAACTGCTACAGGAAATCCCTGCAAAATTGGATAAATTCTGCTTTGTGGACATTGATGCCACCGCCGATGAACGCTCGTTCGGTTGGAGCAACATCGACGACATGCTGGACATGAACTGGACGCAGTCTCCCCCGGAAAAGGCCGAATACTTCACCTTTGGCCTCAGGCACGATACCCGGCGCAGTTCGCCTGCCGTGCTCAAGAAGCATTATACCATCGCCCTGAACAAAGAGCTTGCACACAACAAGGAACAGGGCAAAAATTTCGTCTCCCGCGACCGCAAACGGGAAGTCAAGGAACAGGTAACCCTGCGGTTGCGTGCCCGTACCCTGCCCATTCCAGCCATGTTCGACATCATCTGGAATCCCCCGGCCAACCGGATTTACCTGACCACGACCAATTCCAAGGTCCGCGATCTTTTCGAGGACTACTTCACCCTCACATTCGACCTGCATCTGGAGCCGCTGACCCCATTTTTCATGGCCCTTGATGTCCTCGGTGAAGATGCTGCACCCAAACTCGAAAACCTCGACCCCACAATCTTCGCGTAAGGAGCAATCATGGATCTTTCTTTAGTCGAACGCGAAAATGTCATTTTGGGGCAGGATTTCCTGACCTGGCTCTGGTTCAAGACAGACAGCGAAAACATTCTCTTTGCCCTTGAGGACAAACGAACCTTTACCGTGCAGATGGAACAGCGCGTCTCTGTTCAGGGTGGCGAAGGGGAAGGCGTGGAGACAACCACCGTCTCCAGCCCGCGTAACGAATTGACCGACGCCAAAACCGGCCTGCATACCGGAAAAAAAGTCAACAAGGCCCAGATTCTCTTTTCCATGGATCAGGATGACTGGCTGGTTCAGGTCAATGCCGCAGATTTCGGCATCTCCGGTCTCAAGACACCAAAAATCTCCACCAAGGATGATGAAGGCGACGACCCGGATGCAAAATTTCTGGAAAAAATGTTCCTTCTGGAACGATGCCTGGAAATGCTGGACATAGTCTTTGCGAACTATCTGAAAATCCGCATGACCAGGGAATGGGTTGAAGAAACAGCCAAGATCAAGCTCTGGATCAACGGGTAGCAGACAGTTCAGAAAGGATTGAGCGCTGTCCCATTTTTTTCATGGGACAGCGTATGCACTCTTCATCAAATTTTCTGTTCAACCTTGCCAAAACAGGGAATGCACAATGTCTTTCCTCCAAAGCGGCGGGTCCGGGACTCCATGACAGTCTCGCCACATTGTTCGCAGACAAGGCTTCCAAGGATTTGCGCAGGTCGAGGCGGATTCTTGACCAACGTCTGAATATGGAACATGTCATCCAAGGCGAATGCCATGAACCGGTCTTTCATCATGCTCCGCATCTCAGCGACACGCTCTTTTTCCGTTTTTAAGGCTAACCCGGATGAGATATTGCCAGAGTCATTTTCCTCATCCGCACTCCTGCGAGCATCAGATCTCAGGACCATCCGTATCCCCTTGCCGCTTTTCCTGTCATAGAAGGAGAAGGCCATCTTTCCAAAATCATGGTGAAGAAAATTGCCCTTCCCGTAAGTACAACCGGTAAGAAACTGGATGGCGTCCACGCCACACATATCAGTTTCGGACACAGCGACCATTTCGATATCATCAGGATTACCAAGTTCTCGCATGGCAAGTTCTGCGGCGCGAATCCCAATGGCCAGCCCCGGACAACTGTGTCCATGGAAGGCTATTGTTTTTTCTATCAGTTCAGTTGAAATTTCGCAGGGCATGATTTTCTCCTATGTATGAATTGGGTGCGGGTCAGGCCGCCGGAACAATCAGGGGATGCCCATGTACATGATGAATATGCACGGGCAGGCCGTAGACCTCTTCAATCATTTCCGAAGTAACATCGCATGCAGACCCTTTGGAATGAATGGTGCCGTCCTTGAGAAACAGAACCTTGTCCGCATAACGCAAAGCTGTGTTCAGGTCATGCATGGTCATGATGGCACCGATCATGTGCTCATCCACCACCCGCCTGATCATCGTCAAAATATCAATCTGACTCTTGAGGTCCAGAGAACTTGTTGGCTCATCCAAAAGCAGCAACCGCGGTTCCTGAACCATGGCACGGGCGATAACAACCTTTTGCAGTTCGCCACCGCTCAACTGGTCAATATACCTGAGAGACAGATTATCCAGATGCAGTCGCCGGATAGCGGAATCAACGATCCTCAGATCGTTCTCACCGACCTTCCAGCGAATGTGCGGCTTGCGCCCCATGAGTATGGCATCAAAGACCGTCAGCCTCGCGGTTTCGCTTTTCTGGGCCACATATCCGATACCCAGTGCAATCTCATTGGGACGCATGCCAAGCACATCGCGCCCCTCGACCATCACCGCGCCGTGGGAAGGACGATGGATTGCGTTGATACACTTGAGAAGAGTGGTCTTTCCCACACCATTGGGACCGAGGATGGCCAGCAACTCGCCGCCTGCCAATTGAAAATTCACCTCGGAAAGTACCGAGTGGCCGCTGTAGGTGAAATTCACCCCTGATACGGTGAGGATCATCGCCGTTGCCCCTTTATTATGAGGAAAATGAAAACAGGCGCACCCATGAAGGCCGTCAGTACGGAAACCGGCAAGACATGCGGGGCCAGAATGAGACGCGCAACCGTGTCTGAAATCAGCAGGAGCAAACCGCCCCCCAAAATGGACGCTGGCAGCAAGAATCTGTGATCCGAACCAATGAGCCTGCGGGCTATGTGCGGCACCACCAACCCGACAAAACCGATGATTCCCAGAAAGGCGATGATCACCGCCGTGAGCATGGAAGCAAGGAGCATCCCGACCATGCGCACCCGCTCCACTCGCACTCCTAATCCCTTGGCGGTTTCGTCGCCTGCGTCGATGGCATTGTAGTTCCATCCGTTAGCCAGGAAATAGATGGACGAGATCAAGGTGACGACCGAGATGATACCAAGCTCGGACCAGGAAGCTCGCGCCGTGTCGCCAAAGGTCCAGAAAACCATGGCCGCCAACTGCACGTCATCGGCAAAAAATTGCAGGAACATGGTCCCGGCGGTGAACATCGCGCCAAGCGCAACACCGGTAAGGATCATGACCTCAGGCGTGGCACCCCGCATACGGGAAACAGCGACAATCACTCCGGCTGCCGTCAGGCTGAAAATAAACGCAGCCCCGGTTGTGATATACGGATTGGTAATATTCACCGTGTCGGCAAGGGCTGAGGTCATGATGCCGCTGTCCAGCACCATAACGGAAAAGGCCGCGCCAAAGGCCGCTGCATGGGAAATCCCCAGAGTGAACGGGGAACCCAGTGGGTTCCTGAGAATTGATTGCATGACCGCACCGGCAACAGCCAGTCCCGCTCCGGCCACGATGGCGGAAAGGACCTGCGGAAGCCGAATATTCCATATAATAATGTCAAAACGTTTGGACACGGTCATCCCCACCAGGCTTTTGGCGACCGAGGAAATGGGTATGTTTGCCGCTCCCATGGAAATCGCCACCACAATCATCAGAGCAAGTAACACGGCTACAATAATGATGAGCGTAACCTTCCAGCCAATATACCGCCGGTATTCGGCGGGTACTTCTCCGTCAGAAAAGTGCATGCTAGTTAACGGGAATCGGCTTGTAAGCCATTTTGCCGAAAATTTCGTTCATAAGCCCATAAACCGGCTTGCCTACCAGGAATGTATAAATCTCATCCGCCTTTGCTTCGGGATTCACATCGACAAACCTGTCAGGATACAGAAGTTTGCCAATGTAGAAGGCATTGGCGAGGATGGAACCGTAATTCTTGGTATACCAATTGTAAGGAAGCAGACCGTAAACTTTGCCTTCCTTAACCGCAGAGAGTGTCCGGTAGGCAGGATCGAATCTCAACTCGTGGAGGCCTCCGACTCCATCACCGAGTTGCAGGGAGGACAGATCAAGGAACAGGTAGTCCGGGTTCCACTCCACGATCTTTTCCTTTGCTATGTCCGAATGGCTAAGCTCTTTACCGGAAAGTCCCGTGTCATAGGCAAGATTCCTGGCACCCACAAACTTGAATGGCGGGTAGGCGGGCTCCGTGGACTGATAACCGTGCGGTCCCTTGAAAGCCACACCACCCACAAACACGGTGGGCTGATCCTTCTCCGGGATATTGGCTGTCCGCTTTTCAAGCTCACTAATCTGCGCCTCAAAAAAAGCGATCACCTCTTCTGCCCGCGTATCCATGTCCACGACCTTGCCCATGGTGCGCAAGGCCTGATAAAATTGCGGCCTGAGTTTCCCAAGATTGCCATAATTCAGTACCACTACAGGGATGTCGGTCTTTTCCTGCAACTCGACAGGATCATAACCCATACTAGAAGTATAGGCCTTGAAAATTACCTGTGGCTGCGGTTCCAGCGTAAGGATCAGCTCTGGATTATCATGCCCTCGAAACTCACCGAATATCGGCATTTCCTTGAACTGCGGATTGGCCAAAGCATAGGGTCTGGCATCAAATTTTTGCCTGCGTACCTCAATATCGTCAACGGCCACTGCCAAAGACTGCGCCTGAAGATAAGTCAGCAGCCGCAAACAACCAGACCCCGAACAAATGACCCGGTTGACCACTGCCGGAACTTCCACCATGCGCCCGGTTGCATCCGTAATCACGCGTGTCCCGGCTTCAACGGGAACAGTAAATACAAGAACAATGAAGGCGACAAAAAGAGTCTTGAGTAAACGCATGGTGAACCCTTTCATGAATAATGTTTTAAAATTCTATCACAGGACTTGCTACAAAATCAACATTAGTAACACTCTGAAAGAGATAGGGCATCAAAAAAATTACGTCAAGGAAAGAAAGAAATCGGACTGTTACGGGTGGTTTTCCAACTTTCACACTCAGATGGTGATATAGGCGACAATAAATATTCCGCTCATGCATGCGGCTGAAAAGGCTAGACAACTGCAAATCAACTGGTGTTTGATTTGGTTTAACAGCACTTGAGTCTTTTTGAAGAACCTGCAAAAGTCACTTTTTTTGACATACAAAACCAAGGAATACCCATGACAGCCAAGCCTGTTCGCATAGCCTGTTTCGGCGACAGTTTGACTGAAGGATACGGCTTGCGCCCGGATGAAGCCTTGCCCGCGATTCTGGCACAAATGCTGCGTGAAGGGGGCATCAGGACCACGTTTCTCAATTACGGGGTTTCCGGTGACACATCCGGTGACGGCCTTGCCCGTATCGACAACATCATTAACTCAGCACCAGACGCCGTAATTCTCGAATTCGGTGCCAACGACTGCTTTGTGGGCGAACTGGTCAAAAATATCAGGTTGAATTTCACGGCCATCATCGAGGCTTTGCTTGGCAAGAAACTCCCCATCCTGCTGG
>JAFLJW010000424.1 GCA_022712815.1 Pseudodesulfovibrio sp.
ACCAAGGACCTCCTTGAAATCATGCTGCTTGACAGCGCGCATATTCAGGAAATGGAAGCCGAATGGAGAAATCGCAAGCGGCAGAGGACCGGTGGTCAGCAGGTGAAGGCCCTGTACGGTATAACTGATGCGGAAAATACCGTCCCGTTGCTTGCCGCCGTGGACTACAAGGAGACCTTCGAGCCTGCGCCCGGCATCAGGGTTACCTACAAGAACGCCGGGCATATCCTTGGCTCTGCATTCATCGAAATCGAATACGAAGAGGACGGCAAACGGACCAAGGCCGTGTTTTCCGGTGATCTGGGGCGGCCGGAGCAGCTTATTGTCGCAGACCCCAGCGATGTCGGTCATGCTGATTACATTTTTCTGGAGTCCACCTACGGCAACCGAAATCACCCGGACGAGGAACACAGTCTGGAGGAGCTGGCCAAGGCCATCGAGTATAGCTACGCCAAAGGGGAAAAGGTTGTCATTCCAGCTTTTGCCGTGGAGCGGTCTCAGCAGATCATCTACAGCCTGTTTCTCTTGAAGAAACAAGGAAAGCTGCCAGCTGACATGCCTGTCTATCTGGATAGCCCTCTGGCTATCCGGGCCACGGAGATTTTTCGCAAGCACCCTGAATTCTATGACGAACAGACGCAGGAATTTATCAGGAACGGTGAACATCCGCTGGATTTGCCCAATCTGCATTTTACGGAAAGCCGCGATCAATCACAGGCAATCAATGCAACCAAAGGCCCGGCCATCATCATTTCGGCCAGTGGAATGGCCAATGCTGGCCGCATCAAGCACCATTTGCGCCACAATCTGTGGAGACCGGGGGCCAGTATCATTTTTGTCGGCTGGCAGGGCGTTGGCACCCTTGGACGCAAGATATTAAACGGAGCCAAGAAGGTCAGGCTGTTTGGCGAAGAGGTCGCTGTCAGTGCGAAGATTTTCACGATCAATGGGTTTTCCGGCCATGCCGGTCAGGACGAACTTATTGACTGGCTCAGCCCAATGCAAGGCCAGCCTTTGAAGGTCATCCTGGTTCACGGTGAGGCTGAGGTCCAGGAAGAATTTGGTGCGCTCATCACGCAGAAATTTGGATTCGAGATCCATATCCCTGAATATATGGAGGAACTTGAACTTGAACCGGGTCAGGAATTTAATCCTATCGTCGATATGGCCGTTGCCAGACCTCGCGTGGACTGGGAATTCCTGCTTCAGGATTCCGAGAGTCTGTATGCGGAACTCAAGAAGCGCGTCAAGGATGTGGAGAATCGGCCATGGGTGGATCAGGCGGATCTTCGTGACAAGTTGCTTGACGTGAACAGAAACATTGTCGAACTGATTTCAGAGATGTAATTTATGCGTATTATAGGCGGACAATATAAAGGGCGCAATATCAAGACCTGGGACGGACCGGGATACCGGCCCGCCACCATGAAGGTGCGGGAGTCCATCTTTTCCATGCTCATGGCGCGGGGTGTTGATTTCGAGCAGGTTCGTGTCGTTGACATGTTCGCCGGTTCCGGCAGCCTGGGTATCGACTGCCTGAGTCGCGGCGCAACCGAGGCGTGGTTTATCGAGAAAAGCAGCAAGGCCGCTGCCTTGATCAGGAGGAACCTGATTGAACTTGGCGTGGACAAGGGGTGTGTGCGAATTATCAGCAAGGATTTGTTCGGTGTTCTGTCGAAACGACCGGAAAAGCCGTTTGATCTTGTGTTTATCGACCCTCCGTATGGCAAGGATTTTCTTGTCCCGGCCCTTGAGAAGGCCTTGAAAAAAGGATGGATTGCTCCGGGCGCATTGGTTCTGGCCGAGGTCGAGACGTCGATCAAAGCCCCAAAAGAGGGACCTATCGCTGAAATGGAACTGTTAACCGACCGGGAATACGGTCAAACCAGGATACTTTTATGGCGGAATTAAATCCCAGACTGGCGGTCTATCCCGGCACTTTCGATCCTCTGACCATGGGGCATGTCAGCCTGATCAAGCGTGGTCTCAAGGTCTTTGACAATGTGGTTCTCGCCATTGCTGGAAGTACGCCCAAGAAAACGTTTTTTTCCATAGAGGAGCGGGTATCTCTTGCCAAGGAAGTCTTCAAGAACGAACCCCGGATTCTCGTTGAGCCGTTTGATTGTTTGTTGATCGATTATGTGGACAGCAAGAATGCCGGGGCCATCATGCGCGGACTTCGAGCTGTCTCGGATTTCGAGTACGAATTCCAGATGGCACTCATGAATCGCAAGCTGGATCGGGATATAGAAACAGTGTTCATGATGACCGATTTCAAGTGGATGTACCTTAGCTCCACCATCGTCAAGGAAGTGGCGCAGTATGGAGGCGATATTTGCGGGCTGGTTCCGGGACCCGTGGTCAACGCATTGAACGTCAAATACGGACACAAGCCCGGTTGTGGAAAGGGAAAATAGGCCTGCCATGCACGGCAAGCCTCCCATAGTCTGCCTGCTGGGTCCTACCGGGACCGGCAAGACCGCAGCGGCCATCGCCATTTCCAGACGAGTGGATGCGAGCGTCATCAATTTCGATTCCCGTCAGGTGTATAGTGATTTCCCGATTATCACAGCCCAGCCGGATGGCGAGGAGCGGGCCGCCTGTCCCCATCTCTTGTATGGTTTTCTTCCGACAATGGAAAAAATGACAGCCGCTCGTTTTGTCGGGCTTGCCATGGAAACGATCGCAGAAGTCCAGGGGCAGGGCAGGTTGCCCATTCTTGTTGGCGGGACTGGGCTGTATATCAAATCCCTGCTTAACGGTATGGCTCCCATTCCTGAAATACCTCAGGATATAAGGGAAAAAGTCCTTGCTCGTGTAAAAAATGAAGGACCGCAGGTGCTCCACGCCGAGCTTGTGCAGACCGATCCCGACTACGCGGCCAGAATTCATCAAAACGATACGCAACGCAATGTGCGGGCCGCTGAGGTCTTTATCTCCACAGGGAAGAACATGACGTGGTGGCATACTGAAAGCGAGCATGCACCGGCACCGTATGATGCCCTCAAGATCGGCATGAAGATCACGCTGGATGATCTGGAGCCGCACCTTGGAAAACGGATCGACCAAATGCTTGAGCTTGGTGCGCTGGCTGAGGCGAAAACCGCCTTTGATACATGCCCTGAGCCTGATGCACCGGGCTGGACCGGCATCGGGTGCGCGGAACTGCTGGCATTTTTACGCGATGAGATGACGCTGGATGAGGCGAGGATAAAGTGGATCAAAAACACTCGTGCTTATGCCAAGCGTCAGATCACCTGGTTTCGCAAGGAAACTGATATTCATTGGTTTGCGCCGGGCGAAAATGAGGCTGTGGCCGATCTTGCCGGGCAATGGCTGGCAGCTAAAGACTGATTAAGAGTTAGCTATTTCGGCGAGTTGGCTTGGTGTCATGTACCAATTCAATGTGCCTTTGTTCTTTTTGAATGTGAGATCAAGTTGCATGATACCGCTGTTTTCGATGGAGATTTCAAGGCCTGATCCCTGAGTGAGGATTTGCGAAGCGAGCAGGCCGAGGGAGGGCAGGTGCCCGGCGATCAGTACCGTGTCCAGCCCGTCGTATTCCTGAATGAAGTCAAGGGACGTTGCGGCGGAGGCCATGGCCTTGACCGCTTCGGTTATTTCGATGCGAGAGAGTGGGTAGCCAGTCTGCTCTGCCATGATTTCGGCTGTTTGCAGAGAGCGAAGTTTCGGGCTGGCAATGATGAGTTGAAAGCGGAGGCCGAGAATACGGGCGGCCCTTGCGGATTTTTCCACCTGTTCGCGCCCAACCGGGCTGAGTGGCTGGTTCGGATCGAGTTCCTTGGGCATGCATACGCCGTGTTGCATGAGATGTATAAGCATGGCTCGCTCCGGTGTTTGAGATGGCGAAATTGTTCTGTTTGTCAGTTAATACCACCGGCTTAGGGCCGGGGCAAGCGGCTTGCACAAAAACAGCAAGCACGATACATGCGGTGAAGTTTGATGCATCCATGCCGTGAGCGGCTTTGAATATCAAGGATAGTACGCCATATGTCTTTTCGTATAGTATTTTATATCTTGGTGTCGTTACTGGTCTTTCCTGCACCGGCCTCCTCATTTCAGGGATTTGTCCAATCCTTTGAAGAGGGCGGCACTATTACCTGGGGCAATGGTGGCATCGCTGTGATCCGGGTGCTTGAAAAACCTGAGCAAGGTTCAAGCGAAAAACTGACTCCTCTTGATGTGCGCAGGGCCGCGACTCAGGCACGCAAGCAGATGCTCGACATGGTCATGTCCGTGCGGATTGATTCCAAGCGGACCATCAGTGCGTTCCTGTCCGGGGATGATGAGCTTTCTGCCGGGGTCAGGGGATTGATTCAGAATTCGCCGTTCAAACGTCCAGCAATGTTTGATGAGGGCGGCGAAATCCGTGTTTCAGAGTCCTTTCGGGGCAAGTTGTCCGAACTTGTTTTGCCCACGACAATCCAGTTCCAGAGCGGAATTCCACCCAGACTCTCCACTTCCATGGAGCAGAGCATGTCTTTTGCGGACAAGGCTCCTGAGGCGACCGGAAGCGGCGCGAGTGGCTACACCGGCTTGATCGTCGATGCCAGAGGGCTGAAAGTGACACCTGCGCTTGCGCCGGTCGTGTATGGTCAGGACGGACTTGGTGCGTATGGATTCTTTCTTGTCAGCCGGGAAAACGCCATCAACAACGGTATTATCGCATATGCATCCACCAGCGATCCTGCCGTGCTCAGATCACGTGTCGGGTCCCGGCCTTTGGCGGTCAAGGCGTTGAGCACCTATGGTTCCTGGCGGACCGATCTTGTCATTTCTTCCCCGATGGCGCGTCTGGTGAGAGCGATCATGTATCCCGGTGATATCTTGGACCAGTGCAGGGTCGTCATTGTCATTGATGCCCCTGGTGTTATTGAAGACGGTGCCGCTGAAATTCTAGATGAGCTACAGCCCGATGAGGAGCAATAACCATGCGAAAGGCACGGTTTTTCATATTTTTTTTTGTTATTAGTTTCCTTGTTCTGGCCGATCTGGCCGTGGCAGGGGAGGTTCGCATCTTCATGCCCATGGAGAAAGGACTGTCCCGTATGGAACTTCGTAATCAAGCCATGGCCGATGGATTTGCCCAGGCCGTGTTTGAAGATGCCATGGTCATGTTGCAGGGTGATATGGATGAGGTTCGTACCGAACTGTTCAAGCAGTATCTCATCGAGCATGCCAAACCCTACATTCAGGGATACAAGATATTGTCATCTCAGGACATGGATGCCGGACTGATTCTTCGCCTTGACGTGAAAGTCAACAAGAAGTCTTTGCGTGACGGCCTCAGGCGGATGGGACTTTTTGCGACAATCACGAGTCCTCAAGTCGCAGCCGTGGTCTGGCCCGAAAATATGGACGAGGATGCCATGACACAGTTGCAGGGACTCGTGACGCTTACCGGATTGCAAGTCGATGGCGTGGAATACCCTTCTTTTACTTTGGAGGCTGGCTCGGAAAATACGTACAAGGCCCGTCTTGTTCTTGAAGACCGTGAATGGGTTGCCATGAACAAGGATATGGCGGTGGTCTGGTTCGAGTTGTGGGGCCGGTTTTTTACCCGTTCCCAGATGACAGCCACCCAGACCATGGCCCAGACCCTTTCGGTGACCGGTTGGTTTTCTCCTGATGCCGTCCTTGAGTTTGACCGCGTTCTGCGCGAGTGGGACTCTGCCGTGCAGGAGGTGCAGATGGTCGAGATGGACATGCAGCCCTCAGGAGTCGGCGCGAGCTGGAAAATGCGTATTTTGAATCGGGATCAATTGAATATGATGTTGCAGGGATTTTTGCCCCAGCGCGGGTTGAGTTTTCAGTTGTCGGAGGACGCTGGAAAATAGGAGGGTGTGATTTACATGGCTCGTAACGCTATCTGGACCATTCCGAATATCCTGACCATTGTCAGGATTCTCCTGACGCCGGTCTTTGTCATGGCCTACACCAGCGAGAATTTCAATCTCGCCTGGATACTCTTTGCCATAGCCGGACTGACCGATGCACTTGATGGATTCCTCGCCCGTATCTGGAACCAGCGTACCGAGCTTGGTGCCATGCTCGATCCCTTGGCAGACAAGACCTTGCTGGTCACTTCCTTTATCTGCCTAGCCCTCAAAGGATGGCTGCCTGTCTGGATCACGGTTCTGGTGGTCAGTCGTGACGCCATCATCATCGGTGGTCTGGCGGTTCTCAGTTTTTGGGGCGTTGATGTCAGGCGTCGGATAAAGCCTATCTGGATCAGTAAATTCACGACCGTCGCCCAGATTTTTCTGGTCATTTTCGTCATGCTTCAGCGATCATTTTCTCTGAATTTCCACCTGACTCTTGTTGCCGTGATCTGGATTACCGCAGCGGCAACGGTTTTTTCCGGTATCGCGTATATCCGAAAGGGTTTTGAGTTGTTTTCCGAGGAAACCGCCGAGGCTGACTAATCGCCTGTTTTCAATTGTTTGCAAAGAGAAAGCCCGGCTGCATGGCAACCGGGCTTTTGATTTTTTTCAGCGAGGTTTAATCCTAGCTTTCCTTCTTTTCATCCTGATCTTTGGGGGTGATATCTATTTCATCAGGCTCGGTACTGGCCTTCTTGAAATTATTGATCGCCTTGCCAATGCCTCCACCGAGTTCAGGTAGTTTCTTGGCACCGAAGATTAGCAGGACGATACCGAGGATAATCAACAGTTCCCATACTCCGAATCCGCCGATCATATATGCCTCCAATGGATAAAAGTCTTTGAATTATGAGTTGCCACTGCCTATACACCTACGCCCATGTGAGGTCAAGGAACGGTGACTTTTTACCTTGCAAAAAAGATTGCATAAAGAGTGACGGTATTTGGGGAAAGCAATGGTTCCGCCTTTACAATTGCAAAGCAGGGCTTTACAGCTTCCAAAACGATTAAAACGGCCTTGCAGAGTGCTTTTGTTTTTCTGCAAGCCTTGAACAGGTTTATTTATGGGTAATATTACACGGTTGCCGGGACTTGGCTGCCAGCATTTCACAAATGGTCGCTGTCTCTATGAAGAAAGGCTGAATCCGGGCTACGCGTATGACTGGCGTTGCCGGGTGCTGTCCAGATGGGAGTCGGCTTTTGATGATTTTCTTGAACGCGCCGATGCCTTTGGTATCGAACAGAGTGCTGTTCCCGACCTTTGGAAGCGACAGTTCGAGCGCATGGCACGCAATGCATTTGATTGTGAACAGTATTCGTATTGCCACGGAGCGGAGGCTCCGGCTTGTCTTCATGTCATGGATGAATTGTGCCGACTCTCCCTGCCTGAATGTGGTGGGCGGTGTCGCCGTTATATTGCTGAAGTGAAACAAAAAGATAATGGATAATTGAAGCAAGGAGTTTTTCATGCTGCTGTCTTTTCCTTATATGCATCCTGAACTCTTTCGGGCCAAACCGGTGCCGGGCATGGTGTTTTTTGATCCCGGTTTGCAGGTTGAGGCGGGTGAGCATGCCTTTCGTCCGGAAAATCTTCCCCTTGACCCGAAGACCGCGACAGCTTTGATCGGCGATTGCATCAGTTTCGGAGAACAGTTCAAGGACCCCGGCGAGATGGCGTATTTCGGCGCAACGACAACCGAAGAGTTTTATGAAGGGTCTTCCCTGTCCATCCAGTCTCAACTTATCCAGCGATTCAATGAAGGGCCGGGTGACAAAGAAGAACGTGAAAAGAATGAAGCGGCATCCAAGGCTCAGTTCGTTTTGCTTCTGGCCTGGTTTTTTGAGGAACGCATGATGGAGCTTCAGGGGCTGGAGAAAGGCGTCAGGGATACATGGAAATCCATTGATACGACTCTGGGTGTGGAGGATGAAGATCGCATCGAGGGGCGTGTGCTTGATCTTGGAAATATGGAAAGCCACACTGGCGGAGTTTCAGGTGGTCAGTCCGTTCCGCTTCCATGGCAACGTATTGCCGAATCCCTGCCAGCGTTTATTCCTGACGGTACCATACTTGTCTGCGCCGATGCCGAGATCATTGCTCAGTGGGATGATTTGGAAATATCGTTTGCCGCTGCCGACAAGGAACTCGGTTTGCCCGACGGAACCGAGGTTGCCATTTTGCCAGCATGGAAATTCGGTGGACGCCGCAAGGCTCCCGAAGGACTGCCCCTTGCCCTTAGTGAATTGACCGTGGCTGTCATCAGATAGATTTTAAGATGCGAGGTGTTTTTTGATGGCGATAGCCAATGAACTCATGAATCCCGAATTTCTTCAGGGATTGAAGTGTATTATATTTGATTGCGATGGCGTGTTGATCGATTCTTTTGATGCCAATATGCGCTATTATGGCATGCTCAAGGAAAAGCTCGGCCTGCCTCCGCTCACGGCAGAGGAAAAGACCTACGTTCATACCCGGACGCATAAAGAGGCCATCGAGCATATCGCACCCGGTGAACATTTAAAGAAGGCCTGGGAAGTCGTGGAAGGCTTTGATAGCACCTCCTTGATGCCATATCTCAAGCGTTCCGAGGGATTGCTTGAGTTTTTATGGTGGCTCAGGGATACCGGATTTCTCCTGGCAATCAATACCAGCCGGGCTGACACCATTGACATGATTCTTGAAGATAAAGGGTTGGAGGGATATTTTTATCCTGTCATCACCTCTTCCAAGGTCTGTGTGCCAAAGCCGCATCCTGAGGGTGTTTACAAGATCATGACCGCGTTGCAGGTTCAGCCGCACGAGGTTGCGTACATAGGCGATTCCCATGTTGATGAGAAGACTGCCCGAGCCTCTGGAGTCCGTTTTTGGGCGTACAAGGATGCGAATCTTGAGGCCCAGGTACATATTGATAATTTTTGGAGTATCAAGGCTGCCATGCAGCGTTGCTATAAAGGCTGCAATCAAGTGTTTTAGGACTTGATTCTTGCTATCTGGTGTGCGAAATTACCCATATTGATATTTTTAGCGGATAAATTGATTTTGTCCCGCCATCTGGAGGTTTCATGGACTTGATTGTCCGCGCAGTTGCTGTAGTTCTCAGCTATGCACTCAGCGCTTATTTTTGGATCGTTATCATATCCGCATTGCTTTCCTGGGTGAATCCGGACCCGTACAACCCCGTCGTGCGTTTTTTGCGTGGTGTGACGGAACCGGTTTTCTACAAGATTCGCAGGTGGATTCCATTTGCCGTTGTCGGAGGTTTCGACCTTTCTCCCATCGTGGTCATACTCGCCATCAAGGTGTGTGAGATCGTGGTTGTGGGCAATCTCATGCGCCTCTCCTATTCCATTGGGAGCGGCGGTCCCTTGATGTAAACGACCAGGAGGACTGCCATGTCAGTTTCCAAAATCGACCTGCTCAACAAACAATTTTCCAGAGGAATGCTCGGCTATTCCCGGATGGAGGTCGATCAGTTCATGCTTGAACTGGCCGAGGTCCTTGGTGACGCTGCCGATGGTCAAAAGGACATGCGCAAGAAGATCAAGCGGCTTGAGAAGTCCTTGAAGGAATATCGTCAGCGCGACGAGACCTTGCGTGATACCCTCATGAGCACTCAGAAGATGGTGGAGGACCTCAAGGTGACCGCCAGCAAGGAAGCGCAGCTCGTCATGGATGAGGCGCGGGCCAAGGCGGATGCCACGGTTCAGACCGGGCATAACCGCCTGGCGCAGATTCATGAGGAAATCGAGGCTCTCAAACGTCAGCGGCTCCAGTTTGAAATTCAGCTCAAGGGGTTGCTCAAATCCCATCTGGAGATGCTGGAGACAAGTGATCCCGAGCGTGAAAAAGTGGAAGAGCTTGAATCAAAGCTCAAATATCTGAAAAAAGTTGATTAAGGCGGGATGATCATATTTCCCAACCAGAATTTGTCAGTAAAAACGGTGATGGATGGCGAATCGCTGTCTGGGTACAGCCGGGGGCCCGCAAGAGCGGAGTGGTCGGTTTGTACCAGCAGTGTCTCAAGATTCGCCTGAATGCTCCGGCTGTGGATAATAAAGCCAACAAAGCACTTGTGGCGTATGTGGCTAAGCTGTTAAAAATGAAAAAGAGTCAGGTGGTTTTGGAAGCTGGTTTTACCAGTCGGAAGAAACTCCTGACTGTGAATACGGCGGCAGAACCTGACTGGAAGGCCCTTGTTCCGGACAGGACCCCGCGCTAACTGAAAAAAAGGAGCAGTACATGGAAGCCAGAGAACTTGAACTGATCAAGATGTACGAGGTTGAAGATGCCGAACTAAAGGCTCTGTGGGACCAGCATTGTGTCTACGGAGCAATGCTGGAGAAGCTTGAGGCCAAGACCTATGTATCTCCTACCGAGATCCAGGAAATAAAGGAACTGAAGAAAAAGAAGCTCGCAGGCAAGACAAAGCTGCAAGGTTTGCTTGATAAATATCGGGAAGTGGAGGCTTAACAATGAAACTGACCGGGGCCCAGATCCTGCTCAAGTGTTTGGAAAAGGAAGGAGTCGATGTCATGTTCGGTTTCCCTGGCGGAGCCGTGATTGACATCTATGATGCGATACCCAAATCCTCTGTCGAACACATTCTGGTTCGTCATGAGCAGGGGGCCATTCATGCTGCGGACGGATACGCCCGTGCAACCGGTCAGGTTGGTGTATGTCTGGTCACCTCCGGTCCCGGTGCGACCAATGCAGTTACCGGCATTGCCACCGCCTACATGGATTCCATCCCGGTGGTCATTTTCACCGGGCAGGTTCCGCGTGTGCTGATCGGCAATGATGCCTTTCAGGAAGTGGATATAGTCGGTATCACCAGACCGTGTACCAAGCACAACTATCTGGTCAAGGAAGTTGAAGAACTGGCCGCGACAGTCAAGCAGGCCTTTTATCTGGCCCGTTCCGGCCGTCCCGGACCGGTGCTGGTCGATCTTCCCAAGGACCTCATGAGTCAGGTGACCGAGTTCCATTATCCGGATGACGTCAAGATGCGCAGCTATAATCCCACGAGCAAGCCACATATCGGCCAGATTCGCAAGGTCGTGAAACTGCTCAAGAAAGCCAGGAAACCGCTGATCTATTCCGGTGGTGGTGTCGTGACTTCCGGCAGCCATGAGGAACTGACCTGGCTTGGGCGGCAGCTCAACATACCGGTCACTTCGACCCTCATGGGGTTGGGGGCTTTCCCCGGTGATGACGATTTGTTCCTCGGTATGCTCGGTATGCACGGTACTTATGCGGCCAATATGGCAGTCAACAACTGCGACCTGCTTTTGGCCGTTGGTGCTCGTTTTGATGATCGCGTGACCGGCAAGGTGGACACCTTTGCCCCGAATGCGACCATCGTTCATATTGATATTGACCCAACATCCATTCAGAAGAACGTGTCTGTTCATGTGCCGCTGGTTTCTGATTGCAAGGCCGCTCTGGCCGCTCTCAAGAAAGAGACCGAAGCCACCATTGGCGACTTTGACTGGGTTGAAAGTCACAAGGAGTGGGTTGATCAGGTCCAGACATGGGGCCGCGAGCATCCACTGACTTACAATGACGACAGCGAGGCCATCAAGCCGCAGTTCGTGGTGGAAAAAATTTATGAAATCACCAAGGGCGATGCGATCATCGCCACTGAAGTGGGCCAGAAC
>JAFLJW010000036.1 GCA_022712815.1 Pseudodesulfovibrio sp.
TCGCCACCCATGCTGGGGCGTCGTCAAGTGGTAAGACACATGGTTTTGGTCCATGTATTCGAGGGTTCGAATCCTTCCGCCCCAGCCACTTTTTTTTATAACCTTCTAATGAGGTAGTCATGCACGGCGAACTGAAAATCATCAGTGGTTCAGCAAACCCGGTACTTGCCGAAGACATTTGCGAGCACTTGGGTACCAAACCTTCTCCGGTCCTGCGCGAACGTTTCTCCGATGGAGAAATCCGCATCGAGATTGGTGAGAATGTTCGCGGAGACGATGTCTTCATAGTTCAGCCCACCTGTTCGCCAGTGAACTTTCACCTCATGGAACTCTGTCTGATGATAGATGCCCTGAAGCGTGCCAGTGCATCGCGCATCACCGCCGTGGTCCCCTATTTCGGGTATGCACGTCAGGATCGCAAGGTCGTTCCCCGCGCACCCATTTCCGCCAAGCTGGTGGCTGACATGCTCTCCATCGCCGGCATGCAGCGCATGGTGACCATCGACCTGCACGCTGGACAGATTCAGGGATTCTTCAACTGTCCGGTGGACAACCTGTTTGCTGCCCCCGTCCTGCTTGAGCATCTGCGTGACCGCGACGAAGATTTCGTCATTATCTCCCCTGACGCAGGTGGTGTGGAACGCGCCCGGGCCTATGCCAAACGCCTCGGTGCATCCCTGGCCATCGTGGACAAACGCCGCGACGCACCCAATCAGGCCAAGGCCATGCACGTCATAGGCGATGTCAAGGACAAGGTGGCTGTGGTCATCGACGACATGATCGACACCGCAGGCACCCTGTGTGCCGCCGCCAATGTGATCATGGACAACGGAGCCAGCAGCGTCATGGCGTGTGCCACGCACCCCGTTCTTTCCGGTCCGGCCATTCAGCGTCTGGAAGAATCCGCATTTTCCGAGGTGGTTGTCACCGACACCATCCCGCTGGGAGACGACAAGAGCTGTTGCAAGAAAATCAAGCAACGCTCCGTGGCCTCCCTTCTGGCAAAAGCGATCAACAACGTACACACCGAATCGTCGGTCAGTGTACTTTTCGTATAAGGGAATATTCCCGCAAATCTGATAAAGCGCGAGCGTCCGTCAAATGGTGACGGCCAGGGCGTAAAAGGAGAAACTATCATGGCAGAACTACTGAAACTCAACGTTGAAGAACGCACCAAACTGGGCAAGGGCCACAACCGCCGCCTCCGTCTGGACGGCATGGTTCCCGGCATCTACTATGATGCAAAGGGCACCAACATCCCTGTCAAGATCAAGATGCTCCCCTTGCAAAAGGCATACAGCAAGCTGGGCAGTGCTCAGGTTTTCGATCTGGTCCTGGAAAAGGACGGCAAGACCGAAACCATACCCGCACTTTTGTGGCGCGTCCGCAACGAGCCGGTCACAGGCGTCCCCGAACATGTTGACTTTTTCGGCGTTGACCTGACCAAAGAAATCAAAATCGCAGTTCACTTCGAACTCGTCGGTGAATCCGTGGGCGTCAAACTCGGCGGCTCGGTTGATCTGTATCGCGAGACCATCGAGGTCATCTGCAAACCCATGGACATCCCGGAATCCATCGTCATCGACATTTCCGAGCTGGACATTCTGGATTCTGTTCACATCGAGGATGTAACATTCCCCGAAGGCGTCACTCCCATCTTTGACGACAACTACGCTGTCGTGGCCATCGCTGCCATACGCGAAGAAGAGGAAGAAGAAGAGGGCGAAGAGGGTCTCAGGGAGCCGGAAGTCACCACAGGTGCCGACAGTTCTGCCGACGACTCCGACAAAACTTCCGAATAGCTTCCCACTCACCAGACTACGATCTCCCGGAGTGCGGCGACGCGCTCCGGGATTTTTTTGCTTGATCTCGCAGAGACTGGTAGTGTGTCTCAAGCGCATCCTGTCCGAAAACAACAACCGGTACGAGATATATGGACTACAAAGGCGTCATTGTCGGCCTGGGCAATCCGGGTGAAAAATACGCGCAGACCCGCCACAACATCGGGTTCATGCTCGTTGACCACATAGTGTCCATGGCTGAAAGCCGCAAATCCATGCACGTCGAAAAGATCGACGAATCCGGTGACTACGAACTCTGGCGAATCAAATTTGCCGGGGCCTATCGGCTGCTTGCCAAGCCCGTGACGTACATGAATCTCAGTGGCAAGGCCGTCTCCAAAATCTGTGGTCGCCACGGGGTGAAACCGGAAAATACCATCGTGGTCCACGATGAAATTGATCTCCCGATTGGTCGCATGAAACTGAAAATGGGGGGCGGCAACAACGGGCATAACGGGCTGGAATCCGTGCAGGATCGACTAGGTACACCTGATTTCTACCGTCTCAGGCTCGGCGTAGGCAGACCGCAAAATCAATACAAAGACATCAGCGAGTGGGTTCTGGAACCCTTTTTGGAAGAAAATGCCAGCCATCTGCCGGAAATTATCCAGCACGCATGCAAAGGGCTCGACATTTTCTATCGCCGGGGAGTCAGGTTCGCCACCCAGCACATCAACAGGTTTTCAATCACCGAATCTGCCGAGTCGTAGGCATGGACTCTTTCTCATATTTTCGATATGATGTCTGTCTGTGCATTAGAAAAGTAAGCTTCAAGGAGCATAGGTCCAAGTGTTCAAGGTTAATGAACTGGTAGTATACCCTTCCCAGGGAGTCGGACGCGTCGAACGTGTCGAATCCCAGGAAATCGGTGGAGTTAAAGCTGATTTCTATATTGTCCGCATCTTAAGCAACAACGTAACCCTGATGGTTCCGGTGTCCAATGCCGAAAATGTGGGTCTTCGTTGTGTTTGCAGTGTGAAAACCGGACAGGGGATTTTCGAGTCACTCAAGGATCGTTCCGAGTTCACTGGCTATACCGGACAGAACTGGAACCGTCGTTATCGCGAGTATTCCGAAAAGCTGAAAAGTGGCGACCTGTCCGATGTCGCCTATGTCCTCAAGGAACTCTTCCTCATCGGAAAAGACAAGGAACTCTCCTTTGGAGAGCGCAGACTGCTTGAGCAAGCCATGGGTCTCGTCTCCATGGAACTCGCCTATTCCGTGGACAAGACTCAGGATGCCATTAAAGACGGTATCAATGAGATATTTGCCGACGTTATCGCCGCCCAAGAGGAAAAAGGATAACAGAGCTTGTCAATACAACCTGTTTAGGGTAATTCATGTATACCGCTGCATCGCAGCTTGATCATATTTACCCCACTACAATTGATTTTGACACGCAAGGCTGCTAGCGCACCCTAAAAAAAAGGTACTATTTCGCCTTACCATCCAGAGCCGCCCAACTAAGCCGGTTCGTCTACCAAACACCACAAATCAATACATATTCTCCCGCAATTCAAGGGATTTTTAATAAACAAATTCGTATGCGCCTCATCAGGCGCTATCGAATACATATACCCAAATAACCCTCAAACACATCTTTCATACATATGGCCACCAAAAAATCTGGCAAAGAAAACACAAAAGTCAAAGGCAACGTAGCCGAAAACGGCAACGGGAACAGCAGCGGGAACGGCATTGACAGGCTGAACCTTACTGAACTCAAACTCAAGAGCATGAAGGATCTCACCGATCTGGCAGTCCAGTTCGGCGTCGAGAACCCAAGCTCCATGCGCACTCAGGAACTCATCTTTGCGCTCCTGCAACAATGTGCTTCCCAGAATGGGCAGATATTTGGCGAAGGCGTCCTGGAAATCCTGCCTGACGGCTTCGGATTCCTGCGCTCTCCCATGTACAGCTACATGGCTGGTCCGGATGATATCTACATCTCCCCGTCACAGATTCGCAGGTTTGGCCTGCGCAAGGGCGATGTTGTTTCCGGGCAGATTCGTCCTCCCAAGGAAGGCGAACGCTATTTTGCCCTGCTCCGCGTCAGCGAAATAGGGTACGAGGCACCGGAACACTCCAAAAATCTGGTCCTGTTCGATAACCTGACCCCGCTGTACCCGGAAGAAATGATGAAGATGGAAAACGGGGCGGGCAACTACTCTTCCAGGGTCATCGACCTTCTGGCTCCCATCGGAAAAGGGCAGCGCGGCATACTCGTCGCCCCGCCCCGCACCGGTAAAACCATGATGCTCCAGACCATCGCCAACTCCATTAATGCCAACCACCCGGATGTCGATCTCATCGTCCTGCTCATCGACGAGCGGCCAGAGGAAGTGACCGACATGCAGCGCACGGTCAAGGCCGAAGTGGTCAGCTCCACTTTTGACGAACCGCCGCAGCGCCATGTTCAGGTGGCCGACATGGTCATTGAGAAAGCAAAACGTCTGGTCGAACGCAAGCGCGACGTGGTCATCCTGCTCGACTCCATTACCCGTCTGGGCCGGGCTTACAATGCCGTGACACCATCGTCAGGGCGTGTACTCTCCGGCGGTATCGATGCCAACGCCCTGCAACGCCCCAAGCGTTTCTTTGGCGCAGCCCGCAATATCGAAGAAGGCGGCAGCCTGACGATCATCGCCACCGCGCTGATCGACACCGGCTCTCGCATGGACGAAGTCATTTTCGAGGAATTCAAGGGAACCGGCAACATGGAACTGTACTTGGATCGCCATCTCGCAGAGAAACGCATATTCCCGGCCATTGACATGAATCGCTCGGGAACCCGCAAGGAAGAGCTGCTTCTGGACGAAGATGTTCTCAACCGCGTCTGGATTTTGCGCAAGCTCCTCTCCCCCATGAATTCCATTGATTCCATGGAGTTCCTGCGCGGCAAGATGAAGGGAACCAAAAGCAACCAGCACTTCCTCGATTCCATGAGCAAATAAGGCCTGCGAACTTTTAGAAGAATACCATTAAGGGGCATGGCTTTGAGCTGTGCCTTTTTTTATGCAAATGAAGCCATCTGGTTGCAATGGGGCTTCAAATGATTACAATAAGCGTGACCTAATACTAATTCAGGACGATTTCATGATTGCACGTCTGCTCTCAATATTGCCAGCCCTCATGGCGACCCTGACTCTGGTCTTTATGCCGGTCATGACCGCCCATGGCAGCTTTTTGCCAGGCAACAAAATCACCATCCGTCAAGAAAACGAGATGGGACGCAACTTCGATCACCTCATCCGTTCGCAGATGGCCATGGTCGGAGACACCTATATCACCGACTATGTTGCAGAAATAGTGGCCCGTATAGTTCAGGGAAAACGCCCCATGCCTTTCAGGATCAAAAGTGCCGTGGTCGCAAACCCGATCCTCAATGCCTTTGCCATTCCCGGTGGATACATTTACATTTTTACCGGCCTGATCCAGGCGGTCAATACCGAATCCGAACTGGCCGCGGTTATCGCGCATGAGTTGGGGCATGTATCTCAACGCCATGTGGCGAGCCGTATTGAAAAGCAGAAAATGATCTCCCTGCTTGCCACTGCCGGAACCCTGGCAGGATTGTTTCTCGGCATAGCCGTAGGCGGTGATAGCGCAGCCAAAGCTGGCACAGCTCTCATGATGGGATCCTCGGGACTGGCAACAGCCGCCATGCTCCAATACTCTCAGGAAGACGAGCGCGAAGCAGACCATATCGGACTGAACTCCATGGTCAAGGCGGGCTATAACCCAACCGGAATGCCCAACACCTTTGAAGTGATGATGAAGAATCGCTGGTTTGATTCAGGGTCGCAAATGCCGACCTATCTGTCCACTCACCCCGGCCTTTCAGAGCGTATCACCTACCTCAACGACCGAATCACCCGGATGCCGCCGGTATTCCTTGAACGCAAGGACGACAATACACGTCTTGTGAAAATTCAGGTCCTTGTTCGCTCCCACATGTCTCCTCCAAAAACGGCTCTTGCCTACTGGAACAACAAGAAACGCAGTGAATACAGCCCCATGGATTATATTGGCCGAGGCGTTGCTCTGGAACGCCTAAAAGATATCGACGACGCCAGAGAGTCCATCGAGCAGGCACTGCACCTGGACGGGGAAGACCCGATAGTTGTCCGGGAAGCCGGTATTTTCTATTTCAAGACAGGAGAGCCTGACAAGGCATACAAACTCCTTCAGAAAGCGACCATCAAGAACAAGCGCGATGCACTCGGGCTGTTCTACCTCTCCCGCTTGCAGGCGGAAGCCGGGAAGTTTGCACAGGCGGCAACCAATATGAGAAAGGTTCTGCACCTTGTTCCCGAAGATTGGGAAGTCCACCACCATCTTGGCATGATTCTCGGTGAAGCCGGCGACGGATTCAGCGGAAACCTGCATCTGGCTTACGCAGCCGTATATTCAGCCAACATGCGCAAAGCACAATACCATCGCCAAAAAGCCTCTGAACTGGCTGAAACAGATGCTCAAAAAGATGAGCTGAAACTTCTGTCAGACCTGATTGAACTGCGTTCCAAGCCCATGCAGTAACCAGCCCTTGAATACCGGAACTTTTTGGCGTAGGTTGCTTTTTTTCACACGGGAACACCAATGATCATCGCACGGACCATAGAAGACATTCAGGACACAATAGCCGGGGCATGCGTGACCATCGGCAACTTTGACGGTGTCCACAAAGGACACCAGAAGCTCATCCAGCTCGTATGCTCCCGCGCCAAAACACAGGATCTAGTAAGCGTGGTCGTCACTTTCGACCCTCATCCCCTGAAAGTACTCAGGAGCGACAAAACCCCGCCTTTCATCACCCTGACCGAGCAGAAAATAGAACTGATCTCCCAGCACGGACCCCAAGTCTGCCTGCTGCTTAAATTCACCATGGGCATGGCAAAGCTCACACCGGAAGAGTTCGTTAAAAAATATCTTCTGGACGGCCTGAACATGAAAGAAATGATCATCGGTTACGACTACCATCTGGGCAAAGGGCGGGCTGGCAATTTCGAGACCCTGACGGAACTGGGTATCAAGCACGGCTTTACCGTGGACCGGCTGGACCCGGTTTCCATAGAGGATGCCGTGGTCAGTTCCACCCGCATCCGGGATCTGGTCCAGATGGGAAAAGTCTGGGCCGTACGCCCGCTGCTTGGCCGTTTCTATCAAATCAGGGGTGAGGTGATTCAAGGCATGAATCGGGGCGGCCGTCTGCTGGGCTTCCCCACTGCCAACCTCAAACTTATGGATGAGCTTTTTCCCAAACCCGGCGTCTACGCCATCTGGGTCGAGGTGGACAATCAGGTCCGCATGGGCGTCGCCAATATCGGTAAAAACCCGACATTCGGCAACAACGCCCTCTCGGTGGAGGCCCATCTACTCGACTTCGAAGACGACATCTACGGTACAGACATCCGTGTCCATTTCGTGCAACGCATCCGGGACGAAAAGAAATTCAATGGCATCGAGGAACTCAAGGACCGCATAGCCAAGGACATTAATCTTGGCCGTCAGATACTCTCCCAGCCCGAAGCGGAGATAAAGCTGACAAAACCTAATTTCAACAACAAATCGGACGACAAATAAAACGATGACAATGCTCACCAGCCTCATAAACTACTGGAAGGACTTCGTTAAGGCCTACCAGACCGTCACCTCATTCAAGTGGCTGGTTCTCGGTGTTCTGGTTGGTGCCATGTCCGGTCTGGTGGCTGTCGGGTTTTTCTGGCTGGTGGAATTCGGAAAATTCATCATCCAGCATAATCTGGCGGGTCTCGTCTCGCCTGAACCGGCGGGAGAAGGCATCTTCCATGGCCCAGCCGGACATTTTCGTCCCTGGGTCATTCCTGTCTTCACCACAGGCACCGGTCTTTTTACCGGCTGGATGGTCAGCAGGTTCATCCCCGAGACCATTGACGGCGGCACCGATGGCACCGATGCCACCATCAACGCCTTTCATAATCAGGGCGGGATCATCAAGCCCCGCGTGGCCATCATTCGCGGCTTTTGCTCGGTGCTGACAATCGTCTCTGGCGGCAGCGCAGGCCGCGAAGGTCCCATTACGCAGATGGGCGCGGCCATTGGCTCATGGCTTGCCAAGATTTTCAACCTTTCGGCCAAGGAACGGCGTCTGCTCCTGCTCGCCGGGGCAGCCGGTGGCCTGGGTGCCATCTTCCGCGCCCCGCTGGGTGGTGCGCTCACCGCTATCGAAGTCATCTACCGCGAAGATTTCGAGGCCGAGGCCATTCTCCCCGCGGTCATGAGTTCGGTGGTTTCCTATTCGATTTTCACTTTCTTCTACGGCACAGAGCCAATCTTCGGCATTCCCCGTTTCACCTTCCACGACCCGCGTGAACTCATCTTCTACGCCTTGCTCGCCTTTGTCTGCGCGGCCAGCGGCTGGATGTACATCAAGACGTTCTATCTCATAAAATACCACATATTCTTCCCGCTCCGGGAAAAACTCGGCCTCATCTGGTCCATGGGCATCGGCGGATTGAGCATGGGCATCATCGGAATAATCTATCCTTACACCGCAATGGAAGGGGTCGTCACCGGAGGCCTGTTCTCCGGCGGCTATGGCTGGCTGGAACTGGCCATGCTCGGCCAGATACCCGCCCTTGGCATGTGCTACATCATCGCGGGCAAGACTCTGGCAACCTCGGTCACCATCGGCTCAGGCATGTCCGGCGGCATGTTCGCGCCAGCCCTGTTCGTGGGCGGCATGTCCGGTGGTCTGGTCGGAAAACTCGGCAACACGTTTTTCCCTGAAATCGTCACCCAACCAGGTGCGTACGTTCTGGTCGGTATGGCCTCATTCTTCGCCGGTGTGGCCAATGCGCCCATCGGACCGCTCATCATGGTCACCGAACTGACACAGGGTTACGGACTGCTCGCCCCACTGATGCTGGCATCGGCGATCTGCCTCGTGCTTGGTCGTAACTCCTCCCTCTACGAGCATCAGGTGGAGAACAAATTCAGCTCCCCGGCCCACACCGAAGACGCGACCATCAACATCCTCGAACAGATGCATGTCACTGATTTCTACAATCCGGGCAATGTAGTCGTGCTCGAAGAATCCACGACCCTCAAAGCACTCACCGACATCATCGCCAATACCGACCAGCTCTACTTCCCGGTCAAACAGGCCGATGACAGGTATGCCGGGATGGTTTCCATCAACAACGTCCGTCCCTGGATGTTCGAGGAAGGATTACACGATCTCGTGGTCGTCCGCGACCTCATGTCGCGCCCGGTCTACGTCCGCCCGGACTATGACCTCTATCAGGCCCTGCTCCGTTTCGTGAACACCGATTATGGACAGATTCCCGTGGTCTCGCAAACGGACACCAACGATATCATCGGCCTGATCAACCGATCCGATGTCTTCCAAGCCTACGCCGAAGCCATCGCCGAAGTAAAACGGGAAACCGACGAGCTGGAATAGCCCCGGTGGCCGGGAAATGGAAAAGGTGTATGGCTTCCAACCACGCCCTGACTCATTTCATTTAAACAAGAGACTTACCGTCCTCCTTCTGTTGTATGTGCATACAACCTTTTGTGTGAACAGTGCCGGAGAAATGGATTTTCACCCTTGCTTTTAGTTTCAGAGAGATTATCTTTTCAGCTATTATGAAGGACTGGAAAATCGGCTCCGGGCGGCTTTTTATCCGCCAAGGGGATATCACCACGCTTGAGGTGGATGCCATTGTAAATGCGGCCAACTCCCGACTGGCCGGAGGCGGCGGTGTTGACGGTGCGATACACCGGGCGACAGGAGCAGCCAAGCTTCAGGAGGCCTGTCAGAAGATCATCAGTGATATCGGCTCACTGCCTCCCGGCGAGGCGGCCATCACGGATGGATTCAATCTGCCTGCCAAATATATCATCCATACCGTCGGTCCCATCTGGCACGGCGGCACAAATGGCGAGCTCAAGCTTCTGAAAAATGCCTATCTGAACAGCCTGAAGCTAGCCAGAAAAAATAACATCACGACTATCGCCTTCCCGGCCATATCCTGCGGTGTCTACGGCTATCCCGTTAAAGAAGCGGCGTGTATTGCGCTCCTGGCTCTCAAAAAAGGACTTGAAGCGGGATTGGTTGAAGAAGCCGGGATGGTTTTGCATGGCGAGACGGCTTACAAATTATGGGCCGCAACCGCCGAAGAAATCCTGTAATCAGGCGAGGAGAATAAAATGGAAATCAGAGGAACAACCATTCTGGCGGTCAAGGACGATACCGGAACCGCCGTGGCCGGAGACGGTCAGGTGACCATGGGGCAGGCCATTGCCATGAAGCATACCGCCCGAAAAGTGCGCCGCATATACAAGGACAAGGTCACCGTGGGATTTGCCGGGGCGACCGCCGATGCCTTTACCCTGTCCGAACGGTTCGAGGCCAAGCTTGAAACCTACGCGGGCAACCTGCAACGCGCCGCCGTCGAGCTGGCAAAGGACTGGCGGACCGACAAATACCTGCGCCGACTCGAAGCGATGCTGCTGGCTGCTGACGGTGAACATATCCTGATCATTTCCGGCACCGGTGACGTCATAGAACCGGACGACGGCATTGCCGCCATCGGCTCCGGCGGGGCATATGCTCTGTCAGCCGCCCGCGCTCTCAGGCGACATACGGATATGAACGCCAATGAAATCGTTCAGAAAGCCATGGAAATCGCAGCGGAAATCTGTGTGTATACCAACGACAATATTATTATTGAGACACAGGACAAATAGTCCTGAATATTTCAAAATGGTGCATCAAACTTTGCCAAATTCGTACAATAAGTCAGCACTATTTTAACCAAAAAATTTAGGAAATGCTTAAGAACTCTTTTCAAAGAGATTCTTAAGCCGCCGGAGGCCTCTTCATGAGTAATTTGACACCCAGAGAAATTGTTTCAGAGCTTGATAAATACATCATCGGACAGAACGCGGCCAAGAGAATGGTGGCCGTTGCCATGCGCAACCGCTGGCGCAGGCAGCAGATAGAACCCGAACTGCGGGACGAAATCTCGCCCAAAAACATCATCCTGATGGGACCAACCGGTGTGGGCAAGACCGAGATTGCTCGCAGGCTGGCCCGGTTGACCAAATGCCCGTTTTTCAAGGTCGAGGCCACCAAGTTCACCGAGGTGGGCTATGTGGGCCGCGATGTGGAATCCATGATCCGCGACCTGATGGAAATCGGTGTGAACATGGTCCGCAAGGAAGAGGCTGAAAAGGTCCGCATCAAGGCTGAAAGAAATGCCGAAGAGCGCGTGCTTGACCTGCTTTTGCCTCGCTCCAAACCTGAAACTGCCGAGCCTGCCGGATTCTTCGTGGGTTCCCAATCCGGCGAGATTGAGGAAATTTCCGAACCAGCCAAGAAAGACAGCACACGCGAAAAATTCCGCCAGATGTTTCGCTCCGGGCAGCTTGATGAGCGCGAGGTGGAACTGGAAGTCACGGAACAGTCCGGTGCCCAGGTGGAGATAATGGCCATTCCGGGCATGGAGGACATGGGGTCCAACCTCCAAAGCGCGTTTTCCAACATGTTTCCCGGCAGGCGCAAGGCCCGCAAGATGAAGATCAAAGACGCATACCAGACGCTCATCGACGAGGAAGCGGACAAGCTCATCGACCCGGATATGGTCAATGAAATGGCCCGCGAACGTGTGGAGCAGCAGGGTATCCTTTTCATTGATGAAATGGACAAGATAGCAACGCGTCACGATCAGGGCGGCAGCGGTTCTGCCGATGTATCCCGCGAGGGCGTGCAGCGCGACCTGCTGCCTGTGGTCGAAGGCAGCGTGGTCAACACCAAATACGGCATGATCAAGACTGACCATATTCTATTCATCGCGGCTGGCGCGTTCCACTTTGCCAAGCCGTCCGACCTGATCCCCGAACTTCAAGGCCGATTCCCCCTGCGCGAGGAACTGGATTCCCTGCACAAGGAAGAGTTCTACAGAATCCTGACTGAACCGAAAAACGCTCTCACCGTGCAATACAAGGCCTTGCTCAAGACCGAAGGCGTGACCATCGACTACACGCAGGAGGCATTGGAAGAAATATCGGCCACAGCAGAGAAGATCAACACTGAGACGGAAAATATCGGTGCGCGCAGGCTCTACACCATCATGGAAAAAATCCTTGCGAACCTCTCCTTTGAGGCCCCTGACAAATCCGGCCAGGAAATTGTCATCGACCGCGAATATGTGCAAGAGCAACTCGGAGATATCGTTGAAAACCGCGATTTATCCCGGTATATTCTATAGAAACATGGAATGAATATGTGTATCGAAATGCCGAGTAAGAACAACTCGTGAAGTGAGCTACTTGAGAGAATTCAACAAACTCTGGACTTTCTTGTAACCTGAATCGACCAAATGAACGTGGCTCAGAACAATGGCGGCGTTCCTCGTTCTGTTGGCCTTGATAAAAACCTGCCCCATGACGTACGCGACCGAGAGGTTGTCCTTGTAGAAACCAGAGTCGATCTCCATGGCGCGTTCAAACTTCTGGGCCGCGTTTCCGTAATCCTTGCCCTCCACATAAGCCATGCCCATGTTGAACATGATGTTCTCATCCTGCGGGGCACGCAGAGAAGCTTGCTGGTAAGCCTCGACAGCGGCTTCCCAACGGCTTTGCCGCCTGAGGGTCATGCCCAGCTTGTTATAGATGGACCAGTGCAGGTCGGTCCGGTAGATGCTCGCCAGCCGGGTACAAAGTTCAAGGAGAGAACAGGCGGCACTGGGGTTGAAACTAAAAATTTTGTCGCTGTAGTCTTCAGCCATCTGGACACATTCCGGTAACTTCTGGGTGTGAGCCAGCTGGGCTGCCTCTTCATAGTACCTTGCAGCCGCAGCCACATCACCCTTCATGAAAAACAATTCTCCGATTTCTTTCTTTCGACCGACCTGAAAGGGGGAAAGCTTGTCTATTTTTTCCAGATAGCGCAAAGCCCCATCCATGTCCCCTTCTTCCTTGTAAAAAGCCACTAGCTTCTTGAGCGGCTCCAGGTACAGGGGAGCATTGGTCATGGCCTTGAGATACATTTTCAGGGCATCTTCATGCTTGGAAAGGCCTTTTAGGGCATCCCCCATGATCATCAGGCCAGCCGGACTGCCCGGTTTTTTCTCAAGGATATCTCTGGCTACCCCGTATGCCAGTGCGAATTCCACTTTCTTGATCCGCTCTTTGCCCTCACGGACCATCTTTCCGATCAGATCAGGCGGCTCGATGGTATTGGCGAGCTTTTCAACAAGGACGTTGACTGAAACCGGCTTGGTGATGAAGTTATCCGCTCCGGCCTCCACGAACTGAGTCACCAGAGGTTCATCCACATCAGTCATGAGGACAATAATGAAAAGGTCCTTGAATTCACTTTTGAGCTCTTCGATAAACGAGAGGCTGGACCGGCCTTCCATGACACTTTCGATGAACAGAAACGGTTGCTTCTGGTATTCCATGTAGACTCGAATTTCTTCAAGTCCGCGGCGAATGTTTGATACGATCCGAATCCGTTTCAGATCAATCTCAAGTTCCTTGTAAAATGAATTGCGGAAATTCTGGAAGAATGTCTTGTCCTGGCTAATGACAAGAAATAGGCCATTCCTGTCTTCGAGGAAGTCCAGCACGGTATCTCTGTATCGATTGATCGCCTGATCGTCGGACTTGAGGAGATAAACGTTTTTGGAGTCCAGCTCCTTGTGTTTCTCGTCAATACTCCTGGGTACAGATTTGACGACGTACACATTTTTCATGCCGCCCCGTTTCTTCATCCCCATTCATTCTCCTGAAATATCAAATCGTACCGGGCTAATTTATCCGAATCTGCGCAACCCTAGGCACCTTCCTATTTATTTGGCAAGCCCATTATAATTTCAGGCCATTGGGATATGGAAACAAACTCGAATCACAACCCAGCATCAGACTTTGCGTGGCATTTGGACAGAAGGAACAAAAAAAAAGGATACGGATGACAAAAAACAAAGCTTATTTGATCAGATTGCCGATGACGTAGGAATCGAGCTTGTCATACATGGCGCGAGCTGTTTCCACCCATATGCCATGGGTCAGACACTCGTCGGACATGGTGCATTCTATGCACACTTTGTCCGCACAGGCGCAGTCGTCGTATTGGGGAGGACATTCCATGATACGGACAATGTCACCCACCGATATATCCTCAGCGGGTTTGGCGAGCATGTGTCCGCCCTGGGGGCCGCGCCGGCTGTTGATAAGCCCGGCCTTGCGAAGCTCGCGGATGAGTTTTTCGAGATATTTGAGCGGGATACTCTGACGCCTGGCAATATCACGACTCTGAACCGGTCCCTCACTGTCGTGCAGGGCGATATCGAGCACCATTCTCGTGGCGTATCTGCTCTTGGTCGTTATGCGCATAGTCTCTCATCAACTTATGATGTCGGAAGGCAACAGAATTTTACCTGGGGAACAAAAGGCACGCCTCGTCAACAGGTACGCCTGTCGA
The DNA here is from genome assembly GCA_022712815.1 of Pseudodesulfovibrio sp. Lineage (GTDB taxonomy): Bacteria > Desulfobacterota > Desulfovibrionia > Desulfovibrionales > Desulfovibrionaceae > Pseudodesulfovibrio. Next base: position 14,314 of record JAFLJW010000036.1, read on the forward strand.
ATGAGGACACACCTCCACCGGCTGTATTGACTCTGGTTTGACGAAAGTTCATATCCGACCCGGCGGGATTACCCGCCGGGTCGGCTTTTTACAATTCCTGGAATCAGACAGCCCGTGCTACTCGCCTTCCTCTTTGGGCTTCAGATGATCGGGCACGAGGGCCATTTCGATCAGCAGAGGCTTGAGAAAGGACCACTTGATGCCTATCTCGAATTCCTCTTCAAGGTCGCGGATGGCATCCCAGCAGTTGTGGCATGGAGCGATGACCAGACCTGCGCCCGTGGCGAGAATTTGATCACGTTTCTTTTCCAAAGCGACATTGCGCTGCTTGCGATACTTGCCAACACCGTTGAATCCGCCGCCGCCGCCACAACAATAGTTGTGTTCCTTGTTGGGAGCCATTTCGATGAAGTATTCCGGCTCGACCATGTAGGACATGATCTCGCGGGTGATCTCACCGAGACCGTGGTAGAT
>JAFLJW010000445.1 GCA_022712815.1 Pseudodesulfovibrio sp.
ACCATGATAGCCAAGGGCGAACAGTACGCGCTGGTGGATGCCCGTCCGTACAAGAAGTACCTGGACGGCGCGATTCCGTCCGCCATCGGCATTCCCGAAAGGGAGTTTGCCAAAAAACGCGGCATGCTGCCCAGCGACAAGGCTGAAACCACTCTCGTTTACTATTGCGGTGGCTACAAATGCGCCCTGTCCCACAAATCCGCGGTCAAGGCCCGCTATCTCGGCTACAAGAAAGTCGTGGTCGCCGAAGCCGGATATCCCGGCTGGAAGGAAATGTTCGGCGGAGCTGAAGCCATGGCCGTCAAGGCCGGTGAAGTCGAGGGCGCAGTGGATTCCGCATGGTTCCTGAAGACCATCAAGGAGAACCCGGACTCCATCCTGCTGATCGACGTGCGCGATCCTGAGGAATACGCCGCCGGTCACTTCCCGTCCGCCATCAACATGCCTGTTGATATGGTCGAAAAGAAGGGCAAGGAAATCAGTACGGACAAGCCCATCGTCTTTGTCTGCTCCACCGGCGCACGCGCTGGCGAGGCTTTCTACCTGTTCATGGACATTCGCCCGGAAGTGAAGGACGTCTTCTATCTGGAAGCGACCAACGACTTTGGTGAAGACAACAGTTATGAAGTTCATCCCAACAAATAGGGATTGACGATACATTGTGGGGCCGGGGGGCTAGACTCTGGTCTATCTCTCTCCCCTTGGCCCCACTTTGTGATTTTCAAGACAACGGCAAGGAGTGTGTATGCTGAAATCGAGTCTTTTCGTAGCAGCGGTGCTCCTTGCCTTGTGCTTTTTCATCCACCCGGCCCTGGCAGGGGATGACGAAATATGGATGTCATCGGCCATCAGGGAAGCCGAACGCAACGGATACAAGCTCCTTGACACCAAGGGGCTGGAGAAACTCCTTGAGCCGGGCGCAGAAGTGCTCATCATCGATGCCCGCGCCGATTATGAATTCGAGGCCGGGCATATTCCCGGTTCCACGAATCTGGAATTTGATCTAGGCGACCGCATGGAGTTGTCAAAGGACAAACGGGCCGCCTTGGCCGAGCTGGCAGGGCTGGATAAGGATCGGCTGATGGTCATCTATTGCCGCAGCTTCAGGTGACTGCGCAGCAGCATTGCGGCGCACTGGGCAGTGCGCATGGGATACACGGAGGTCTACCGATACCCGGCCGGATTTCATGGCTGGAAGGAAGCCCGTCCTGAACTAGTGGAAGGAGTCAAAGGCCCCAGGGCTCTGGCCGTGGGCGATGCCTTCCCGGACTGCCGGGTAGCCGTCCTGAACGGCGATGCGGACCGAAAGTACCTCGGCCTGCCCAGCCATGCCAAATGGCTTGCCCTGTCTGACCTCAATGCGCGGTTCGTGCTCATCCAGTTATACAACACCATGTGCAGCGACTGCGTGGCGGAAACCAAGATGATGACCCGATTCTTCCTGCGGGTTGAAGACGACCCGGTACTCAAGGGACAACTCAAGATCATCGGTCTGGGTGTCTACGATACGAATCAGGCCGTGGTGCGGTTCAAGAAGCACTACGAGGTGCTCTACCCACTCTTTTCGGATCGCCACGGCCAGATATTCGAGTGTCTTGGGCAGGCCCAGCTTCCACTGGCCTATCTGGTGCGTGCCAAAGGCGACGGAACATGGATAATCGAACTGGTCAAACGCGGCTATTTCGAGCCGGACGATAAATTCCTGAATGTGCTGAAAGAGGCCGTGATTCGCGCTGAGGGAACTGATTAGGGAGTTTAAAGCTCGCCGATATCACCAAGCACGATCAGGACGAGGTCGGCGGCATGGAGATAGACAGGATGCGGATCGGCGGTAGCGAGTTTGTCCCGAAAGGTCTGCACCCACGGGAGCATGACGGTTTTTGCGAAGCTCGCGCCCTCCTCGATGAGACGGGTGTTGTCACGAGCCCAGCCCGTTGTGAGCAGAAAATAGAGATATTCAAGCTCAATGCTCAGGTCGTCCAGTGGTTCATTGGAGTCGAGGGAGAGTTCCAGCTCGACCTTTTCAAGCCGGTCACGCATGGCAAGGGCACTGTCGCCCATGGTGCGGGGATTGCCGCCCATATGGCAGGACTGGTACAGCGGAGCCGCAACACCGCCGTCCGCAGCAATGAAAAGGCGGACATACTCGGTTTCGAGATCGGAAACGGTCATTGAAATATTTGACAGGGCAGGCAGTGAGTCTTGCAGATTCTTCAGTGAAGCCGTAAAGTGCCTCGCGTCTTGCGGGATGCTGCCCACCAATTCGGGCAGAGCCGATTCGATAATTGCGGCCCAGTCGTCAGCGTCAGGGCCACGAAAAACCTCAACACACAACTCGACGATGTTGAGAAGAAAAACATGTTCCTCGGAAGTGATCATGACAGAGTCTGACACAATAATTACCCCTTCGTCCTCGACGATTAATACCCTGCGACAGTATGGTAAAATTCGTCAGCAGGCAATAAATACCCAGCCAACACGCTTCAGAAAACAAGGCCGCATGTCAAGGAGACAGCCATGAGTGAATCTGACCAGGAACAGGAAAAAATCAAGAAAAACGTGCTTTCGCGCATGAAACGCATCGAAGGACAGGT
>JAFLJW010000037.1 GCA_022712815.1 Pseudodesulfovibrio sp.
TGAAATACGTCTAGAAATCAGAGTTGAATTCACATTCAACGATTTCATCAACGCCGTTGTTCTTGTCAGCAATAACGACCTTCGGCTTGCGCGTCAGGGCTTCATTTTCGTCCAGCCACGTGTAGGTGGCGATGATTATGCGTTGTCCAACCTCGCCTTTGTGCGCGGCGGCTCCGTTGAGACATATCTCGCCGGTTACGCCGGGAATGGCGTAGGTGGTCAGCCGCTCTCCGTTGTCCAGATTATAGACGTCGATCTGCTCGTACGGCAGGATGCCGACCATTTTCATCAGCGCGGTGTCTATGGACAGGCTACCCCGGTATTCCAGGTTTGCACTGGTTATTGTCGCGCCGTGAATCTTGGCACTCAAAAAACATCTCTGGGCCAATGGACTTACACCTCTATCAAAATGTTGTCTATCAATCTGGCTTTTCCGATGCGTACTGCAACTGCTGCCAGCGTGGAACCGGTGATTATCTCAATCGGTTCAATGGCATCGGGGTCCACTAGCTCTATGTAATCCACCGTACCCATGGGCAGGGTGGAGGCATATTCATTATGCAGGAAGGCCTTGGCAACCTCAGCATTTCGTTCGCCGTTCTTTACCATTTCGGCCATTTTGACAAGACCTTTACGGATGGACGGGGCTGCTGCGCGTTCTTTTTCGGTGAGGTAGGCATTGCGCGAACTCAGGGCAAGCCCGTCAGACTCGCGGATAATCTCGTGTCCGATGATCTGAACCGGAATATTCAAGTCGCGGACCATGCGTTTGATGATGGCGAGTTGCTGCCAATCCTTTCGGCCGAACACGGCAACATCGGGCTGGGTGAGCATGAACAGTTTGGTCACCACCGTACACACGCCCTTGAAGTGGCCGGACCGTGACGCGCCGCACAAATGTTTGCCGAGTTCGGGAACGTCCACCCTGGTGGCGTGGTCTTCCTCGTACATGGCAGACGACTCTGGCGCGAAAATCAGGTCGGTCTCGCGAGATTGAGCCTTGGCACTGTCGCCGTCAAGATCATGCGGGTACTTGTTCAGATCTTCGTTCTCGCCAAACTGGGTCGGGTTGACGAAAAGCGTCACAATGAGCTTGTCACATAGCGGTCGTGCCCGGTCCATGAGTGCCAGATGACCCTCATGAAAATAGCCCATGGTCGGCACCAAGCCGATGGTCAGGCCTTCGCTCCGCCACGTCAGGCATTGCTTCTGGAGTTCTCTTGGGTCAGTGATAATATTCATTGTTTTTATGGGCTGCCGTGCAACCGTTAGTCTGACTATGACTATCCAAAGGAAATGTCAATATCCAAATGTATTGATATAGTCGATCTGGCGTGTGTTAAGCGAGAGTTTTACCGATGTTTTGAAGGGAGAATGGCATTGTGCCGTCCACTGCTGTTTATTTGCCTTTTTTCAAGTTTTCATTTGAGAAAAATAGGGGTGCGTTGTAACCTCTCGGATTATGAGGACGAAAAAAGACATTTTTGCGGATGGGACCATCTCTTTCACTCCCCAGGAGTTGATTGATTTTGAGCATACAATCAAGGATTGCATTGCCGAATTTCTTCCTTTTACCTCCTACAGCCTGTTTTTTCCACGGGAAGAAGCCGGTCCTGTGCCAGAGCCTGAATTCAGGGCCGAGGACAAGGAGCTGATCCTGCCGCTGGTCTTTCAGGGCAGGTTGTTGTGCTATTTCATTGCCAAGGGTGTTCGGCTCAAGGCTCCGGCCACTGCGCCCAAGTACATCATGGCGCTTGCCAGCAGTGTTCTTGAAAAACTCGCTCTGTATAAAAAAGGCATAACCGATCCGCTCACCGGTCTGCATACCCGTGATTTCTTTTTCAATGAGTTGGGAAAAACCATTGATCAGGTGCAGGGATGCCTTGCCACCGGCAGTTGCCGGGCCGGGATCGAAGCCCGTGAAGTGGACCTGACGTTTTCCGGCACCCTCGGTGTCCTCTTCCTCGATCTCGATTACTTCCAGTGGATCAACGAGCATTACGGCTATCTCATCGGAGATGATATCGTCTCCGAGGTCGGGCGGTTGCTCAACATGGTCTGCCCGAAGTATACGACCGTTTCCCGTTTTGCCAATGACAAGTTTGCCATTCTCGTGCCGGATGCCAAGCCCCGCGCCTGTTTTCAGCTCTCCGAGGTCATCCGCAGCGGCGTCAGCAAGCTCATGTTCATTGATGATGTCACCAACGATACCATTACCATTTCCGGCAGTGTCGGATTCATCTGCTATCCGCAAGGACTCGAAGGCGCCCAGTTTCGCCGGACCAGCTCCGAGCAGGCGAGAATTCTCGTACGCAAGGCCCGCAAGGCCGTTGCCACTGCCAAGGATCAGGGCCGCAATCGCGTGTTCGGCTATGCCGACATCTTGTCCAAGGGCGGACGTGTGCTTGAAAACCTGCCCATGAATCGGATGATCGTCAGTCTTGGTGAATCCTCCGGGGCCAAGGTGGGGCAGCGTTTCCTGGTCCGCGCACCCAAATCAGGCCAGATCGCAACCGCCAATCTGACCGAGGATGAACGCCTCTCTGGC
>JAFLJW010000038.1 GCA_022712815.1 Pseudodesulfovibrio sp.
GCGGACATGCTCGATCAGACACTCAAGAGCCTGAGTGAAACCGAAATCGGTTCGGCCCGTATCGATATCCTTCTCAACGGATGCACGGACGGCAGCCGGGAGGTCGTGGATAATGCCCTTGCCCTTTTCCCTGATAATGAAATCACCATTCATGATCTTCATGTCAATATTGGTGCTCCGGCCGCACGCAACTGGCTCATGAACCTACCCAAAGTGCAGGAATCAGACTATATCGCGTTCCTTGATGACGACATCACATTACAAAGGAACTGGCTGGCGTCATTTTTGACCGTGGCCGAATCGGATGAGAAGATCGGTGTTGTCGGGTGCAAGATTGTGCATCCGGGTGAGCCTGCACAAATTCAGTACCTGTTCCGGTATGTTGCCATTGCCAATCATGGCCTGCTCAAGATGAGCATCCATAGCCCTCTGGGGTGCTTTGACTCTCATGTGTATGACTTCATCCGTGAAACCCGGAATGTCATGGGGTGCCAGCACCTGCTGAGGACAAAGGCGCTCAGGAACATCCCGGCAGGTTTTGACATCCGGTTCAGCCCTTCACAAGTGGACGATATAGACCACGATATAGCAATCTGTCTTGAAGGATATAAAGTCATGTATTGTGGAACAGTGACCTGTATTCATCACCAATCGTCGGGTATCAACATTAAGAGTCAGGTGCGGGATGCCGCCTCAAGCGGCAGCACCATGGCCAATGACATGAAGTTCTATTTCAAACATTTTGAGCACATGGAAAAACTTGAAGCACTCGACAACCTGAGCCTCTCAATTGGTGTTGAGCCTCCTGTAATATAAGTAAAAAAATAGATCTGCCAGACTCTCTTTTCACTGATTATCGAGGGCCTTTTTGTGTTCAATATCGCTATTTTTATCAATATTTCGTCCATTATCTATATACAGAGGGTTGACGACCTGCCTGTTTAGCGTGCATAGACCCTCCTCAAACAACCAAAGAAGCGGATTTGGGTCGTTATTGCCCCAAACGCCGTTATGAGTGCCGATTATGACAAAAGACCTGATCATCGTTGAGTCCCCTGCCAAGGTGAAGACCATCAGCAAATTTTTGGGGAAAAACTATATTGTCGATGCCTCCGTGGGACATGTTCGCGATCTGCCCACCCGTGATCTCGGCGTGGACGAAGAGAATGGTTTCACCCCGCGGTATGAGGTCATCAAAGGCAAGGAAGACGTGGTCAAGCGTCTGAAAGCTGCCGCCAAAAAGGCTGATACAGTCTATCTGGCACCTGACCCCGACCGCGAGGGAGAGGCCATTGCCTGGCACGTTGCCGAGCTGCTCAAGCCGGTCAACGATAATATCAGGCGTATTCAGTTCAACGAAATCACCGCCCGTGCTGTCAAGGAAGCCCTTGAAAATGCTCAGGATTTAAATGAAGACCTGTTCGACTCACAGCAGGCTCGGCGTATTCTGGACAGGTTGGTCGGCTATAAAATTTCCCCGATTCTCTGGAAGAACGTCAAGCGCGGCATCTCTGCCGGACGCGTTCAGTCGGTCGCCCTCAAGATCGTGGTGGAGCGCGAGAAGGAACGCCGCGCTTTCAGGTCAGACGAATACTGGCCTTTCAAAGTCCTGCTCGAAGGCAAGACCCCGCCGCCGTTCTGGTTGGATTTGTACAAGCTTTCAAACAAGACCGTCAAACCCGGTGTCAATCATATCGGCACTCAGGACGAGGCCGAAACCCTTCACGACGCCCTCAAATCCGGCAGCTTTACCGTTGATTCGGTGCAGGAAAAACAGCGCAAGCGCAATCCGCTGCCTCCCTACATCACCTCCACGCTCCAGCAGGATGCCAACCGGCGCATGGGCTATTCCGCCAAGCGGACCATGTCCATCGCTCAACGGCTCTACGAAGGTGTCGATCTTGGCAGCCGTGGCACTACGGCACTTATCACCTACATGCGTACCGACTCCGTTCGCATCGCAAAAGAGGCTCAGGACGCTGCCAAAAAGCTGATTCTCGATAAGTTCGGTAAAGACTATTATCCGGCCAAGACCCGGAATTTCAAAACCAAGGGAAGTGCGCAGGATGCCCATGAAGCCATCCGGACCGTAGATGTTTCCATTACGCCCGATGACGTCAAACCCCATCTGCCTGCCGAGCAACACAAGCTGTACCGGCTTATCTGGCAGCGGTTCGTGGCTTCGCAGATGGAGGCGGCCTCGTTTTGGGATACTGTTGTTCTGGTCAAGGCCCCCAGAACCTTGTGGCGGGCCAAGGGCGAGCGGATGCTTTTCTCCGGCTTCCTGGCTGCCATGGACAAGGGTGGAAGCGAAGGCGACACCGAATTGCCCAAGCTGGCCGAAGGGGACGTTCTGAACCTCAACGAGCTGAAGAAAGAACAGAAATTCACCCAGCCCCCGGCCCGGTTTTCGGAGGCATCGCTGGTCAAGACCCTTGAAGAACTCGGCATTGGCCGTCCTTCCACCTACGCGGCTATTATCTCCACATTGCTGGACCGCGAGTACGCACGTCAGGAAGAGAAACGGTTTGTGCCTACCGAGTTGGGCTTCACTGTTTCCGATCAACTTTCCGAGCATTTCCAAGATCTTATGGATGTCAGCTTTACTGCTCGCATGGAAGGCCTTCTTGATGATGTGGCCGACGGCAAAAAGAACTGGGTCGATCTGCTCAAGACCTTTGGGGACGATTTCTACCCGACGCTGGAGAAAGCCAAGACCGAGATGGGCCGCTCCCAGCAGGAGACCGACCTCAAGTGCGAGAAGTGCGGCAAGCCCATGGCCATCAAGTTCGGAAGGACTGGCGAATTTCTGGGCTGTTCCGGTTTCCCTTCTTGCCGGACCATCAAGAATTTCACCCGCGACGAGCAGGGTGCCATCGTGATCGTTGAGCGCGAAAAGCCGGAAGAGACCGGCGTCAAGTGCGAAAAATGCGGTCGGCCCATGGCCATCAAGCAGAGCAAGCGCGGTGAATTTCTCGGTTGCACCGGATACCCGGACTGCAAAAGCATCGTCAATTTCGAGCGCGATGCGGATGGCAAGATCAAGGTCATTGAAACGGAAAAGCCCAAGGTCGTGGGAACCTGCCCGGACTGCGGCGGCGAGCTTTTGCTCAAGAAAGCCCGGACCGGCTCTCGGTTCATCGCCTGTTCCAACTACCCGGACTGCACCTACGCGGCCCCGTTCTCAACAGGCGTCCCCTGCCCCAATGACGGGTGTGAGGGCGAACTGGTCGAGAAATCTTCCCGCCGAGGCAAACTCTTTTATTCCTGCTCCACCTATCCCAAGTGCGACTACGCTGTCTGGAACTGGCCCATCAACGAGCCTTGCCCCAAATGCGAGCACCCGATCCTCACCCGCAAGACCACCAAAGACAAAGGCGAGCACATCGCGTGTCCCAAGAAAGGATGCGACTTCACAAAGGATATTGATTCTTAGCCTCGGCTTCCGATAGCAGCCTGATAGCTTCTTAGCCCCGGCTTCCGATAGCGGCCTGATAGCTGCGTTGCCAGACGCAATTGAATCCTCAACGTAGCGTTGCTACGCCTGCGGTTCAATTGTGCCTGTCGCCTTGCGCTCAGACCACTCTCGAAAGCCTCACATTGTGATGGGATATTTGTGAGGTGATTTTGTTTTAAATTTCATTGAACACAAAAAAGGCGCGGTCATCAAACCGCGCCCTCTTGTTTTGAATGAGTGGCGGTTATTCTGCTGCGGCCTTGACCTTGACGATGGGTGCACCGGTGCCGTCAACGTTCAGCTTAATGGCCTGGGCGGCGGCGACCGATTCGGGGTCGGACTGGTTGGGATGACATTTGGCACAGAAAGTACCCATGTTGCCGCCTTCTGCGGTGGGCATAATCAGGTACTTGTAGTTGGCATTGGAAGGATGCGGGTTGTGACAACTGACACAGGAAAATACGCCGTCTTTCAGCAATTGGCGCGGCACCTTGGTATAGGTGGGCGTGATGCCGGTCGGGTGGGTGGTGTGCATGTTGACGGGCAGGATGCCTTCTTCCTCGTTGTGACAGCCGATGCACAGGGCATCGATATCCACGATATTGGCACTCACGCGAGTGCGGGCCGGGTTTTCGCTGAAAATCGGTTTCACGCCGACAGCATAGTCGCCTTTGGCGTAGTGAGTGCTATGACATTCCATACATTCCATGTCATGCGGTCCGACAGCAAAGGCGGATACCGACAACATGAGGATGCATGCCGTTAGGCACAGCATTAGCAGTCGTTTCATTGCATACTCCATCTTGAATGTGATCAGATTCCCCAAGCAGGCAGGAAAGCGATTTGCCCCCGCAGACCAACCTGCTTTTACTCCATTAACAACCACTATCTCCCTGTTTGGAAAAAGTCAAAGCAAGGGAAAAAGTGCCACATGCCCTTATCGGACAAAAAAATGAAATATTTACCATTCGTTTGATTTAAGTCAAAGCAACCGGACGTTATTTTCCCTATATACTAATCAAGACATTCATTCTCAGACAACTTGAATGACTTACACTCTCTCTGGAATCCGGTTTTGCCATCGACCGGAGAACTCCTCCTTCATAACAGCAAAACGCCCTTGCACCGGGCGTTTTGTTGCTATGGAACCCCGGCCTCCATCGATAGCGGCCCGCCTCTCACGCTGCCAGGCAGGATTGGTAAAGAGAGATGCGAGGTGTCTACACTCCTATCAAGCTATCGCGGCAAATTCTTTTGCAAGACCCTTTTCAATTCCTGAATACTGACTGGTTTTGCCAGATAATCGGTCATGCCTTCCTTGAGAAAGGTATCCCGGTCACAGCTCATGGCGTGGGCCGTGAGAGCGATAATCGCAATATTCTGTTTGTCTCCCAGGCCGGTTCCCTTGCGGATGAGTCGGGTGGCTTCAATGCCATTCATGATCGGCATCTGGATATCCATGAGAATCAGATCAAAATCGTGCTGGGCCAACTGGCAGAGAGCCTCCTCCCCATTGTTTACGCACACGGCTGAATGGCCGAGTTTTTCCACTAACTTGTGCACGGCCAGTTGGTTGACGCGATCATCTTCAGCGATCAGAATTCGTTTGGAGCAGGTCAGCGGTAAGTCTTCAGAGAGGCTTGGCTGGCAAACCATAGAGGTTTTTTCCGATACCCTGAAATTTATGCCAAAGTAGATGCTCGTTCCATAGCCCTCTTCACTGACCATGGAAATATTGCCATCCATCAGTTCGACCAGACGTTTGACTATGTTCAGCCCCAGTCCCGTCCCCTGAAACTTGCGGGTGTAGGCTCCGTCCACCTGAGTGAACGCACCGAAAATTTTGTCCATCATGTCGTCCGGGATGCCGATGCCGGTGTCGATAATCGAGAACAGCAGTTGACATGTATTTGGATCGGCACAATTGAGACGGGAGACCTCCACACAGACCGATCCATCTTCCGTGAATTTGAGGGCATTGCCTACCAGATTGAAAAGGACCTGACGCAGGCGGACCGGGTCGCCTTCCAGATATCCGGGCAGGTCGCCGAGTGTGGTGAAGGGGAAACTCAGGCCCTTGCTCCTGGCCATGTGGCTGAACGTTTCATGCACCGAGTCGAGGATATCTCCGAGCCTGAACTCCACATTAATCAGTTCCAGTTTGCCTGCCTCCACCTTGGAAAGATCGAGAATATCGCTCAGCAACTGTGTCAGGTTCTTGCAGGAGGTGATGGCCGTTTCCACGTATTCCCTGTGCTCCGAGGTCAGATCGTCCATGGCCAAAAGCTGCATCATGCCCATGGCTCCGTTAAGTGGGGTCCGAAGCTCGTGGCTCATGTTGGCCAAGAACTCACTCTTGGCGCGGCTGACGATTTCGGCCTTTTCCTTGGCCTGGACCAATTCAGCTTCAATGGCCTTGCGGGCGGATATGTCCTGATTGGTGCCATAAATTCTGACAGGCTCGCCAGCGTCGTCGAAATCGACCTGGGAATGACACAAGGCATTGCGATATTCTGTCTGCCCAACGGGCAGATATCTGAATTCGAACTGAAAATAAGTCTGGTTGCTATTGGTGGTCCTCAAAGCATTAAACAATTTGCCCCGGTCTTCGGGATGCACATGAGACATGGTTTTCCGCAGACTGGGTGTGTGTCTGGACGAGTCATAGCCAAACAGCCGATGTTGCTCGTCGGACCAGTGCATTTTGTTGGTTCTAAAGTTGTATTCCCAACTACCAAGGGTAGCTATTTGCTGAGCGCGTTTGAGCCCCATTTCACTGGCCCGGACCCGTTCTTCCGCTTTCAGACGGGCGTCCATGGACTCCTTGAGTTCCCGGTTGAGGGATAAGATGGATATATACCGCCAGATAATGAGAATTGCCACGCTGATAAGAAGCAATATGCCGCTTGCTGTCAAAATAAGCGTCGCGGTCCAGAAAGGTTCTGATTTTCCGTACCATTTAAGGTAAATCTCGGCAAAGTCCTTGGAGGAAACATAAGAACGTAACGAGGCACTCAGTTGGTGGGTAAGTTCCACGCTTGTCTTGGGCAGCAGGTATCCCCGCCGCAACTCCATGAGCGGTTTTCCCACCACCTTGATCTTGTTATCAACTTCGATCTCCCGGGCTTTTTTCCAAAGGATCGGTTCGGGAAAAACAAAAGCATCCACCTTGCCTGCGAGCAGGCTGAACAGGGCTTCATTTATATTGTCGAATAGTATCAGTCTGACACCAACTCTCAGGCCGAGCTTTGACTGGGCGACACTCTGGTTGATGACTGCGGTGCGACGACCCACCAGATCGTCAAAGGATTTGATGTCAAAGGTGTCCTCGCGCACAAAACAGGAAAGCGAGATAGTCTCGAATACATCAGTGAACAGGAATTCAGCCTGACGTGCCGGGCTGATGCCTATGCCGGGCATGAGGTCGGCCCGACCAGAGCGCACGGCTTCCAACGCTTCAGCCAGATTGTTGACCACCAGAAAATCATAGTCGAGGTAATTACTCAGGGCGATGGTACGAAAGATGTCGATGGCAAATCCTTCCGGCCTGCCATTGGCATCAATGGCGTAGAGTGGCGGAAAGTCGGAAAGAACCACTGCCGTGACAGATCTTGTTCTCGGCTCAGCACGGGCTGGAGAATAAAGGGAAAGACAGATAATCATACCTGCGATCAGGTATAGACCCAGACGGCAAAAGGCCGCCAGGAATATTATATCAAGTACCCGTTTAAGCATAAGTTATCCCTCATCCTCTAATCTAAGGATGAGGCTATTATGCCATAATCTCCATAATGTGCAATCGCGTTATAATCAAGACTGTAAAACCGGGCTAGCTACTCACCAAGGCCTATAGTTCGCAAGAATCCCGGATCTTCGGTCCACCCCTCGCGGACCTTGACCCACAGTTCCAGATGGACCTTGTTCCCGACGAGTTCGGCAATATCCTGCCGCGCTTCGGTGCCGATTCGCTTCAGGTTAGAGCCTTGCTTGCCGATGATCATGCCCTTGTGGCTCTTGCGCGAGGTGTAGATGATCGCATTGATGATGACCATGTCCTTCCGGGTATCTTCGTCCCACTCTTCGATTTCTACGGCTGTGGAATATGGCAGCTCCTGCCTGAGTGAATAAAATAATTTTTCGCGGATGATTTCCGAGGCCATGAACCGCAGCGGAGCCGTGGAAATCTGGTCGTCCGGGAACATGGGCGGCCCATCGGGAATGAAAGTCATGATCCGTCCGAGCAATTCCTCGGTTCCCTGCCCTCTAAGGGCGGACACCGGAAGGTATTCGGCATCGGGCCAGAGTTCGGCCACACGCTCCAGAACCGGCAGCAGCAGGGATTTGTCCTTGACGCGGTCGATCTTGTTTACGGCCACCATCACTGGCCTGCCGGATTCGGCTATGGGCTTGACCAGCGGGGCGATTTCTTTTTCCAACAATTTTAGCTTGGTGGAGTAAAGAGCCGCATCAATAAGAACGACTACCGCATCGGCACTGGACAGGGCGCTCCAGGCGGATTCGAGCAGGAACCGATTCATCTTGCCGCGCAACTGGTGGATGCCCGGCGTGTCCAGAAAGACTACCTGGGCGTCCTCCGTGGTCAGGATACCGCTGATGCGGTTGCGGGTGGTCTGCGGCTTGGGCGACACAATCGCCACCTTCTGTCCCAGATACTTGTTCATGAGAGTGCTTTTTCCCGCATTGGGAGGGCCAATCAGGGCCACCATTCCGAACTTGTGCATTGCGTGCCTCGTACCTGGAACCATCGGTTTGTTTCATTGAATGGCCCAATCGGCCACGGACCAACGCCTATCGGCCTTTGGGAGAAAAGACAATACAAATCGAGTACCCCACATGACCGAATCCAGCTCGATCCGCAAAACCGGCAGCCTTTGCAAAGGGGGAAACCTGTCATGCTATTAAAGGTTTATAGTTGTTTTTGAATTGTCCCATTCAGCCTTTGCAAATATTACCTCTATCTGCCTTTTTTTCCCGAACCTTGCGAACAGACTCAATTAACGTTACGAGATAACGGAGGATTGAGGAAACCTGCACCCACAACAAAACAGTAGACGCCGCCGATGCCCAAGCTGAAAACCCTGCTTATCCACCCGGACCCGGAAATCCGTTCCGCCCTGCGTGACGTGCTTGAAGACGTCAATTTCATTCAGGTGCTTGGCGAGGCGATTTGCGCATCCGAGGCCATGGAGATGCTGGAAGCCATACCATACGGCGTTTTTTTCGTGGCCACGGACCTGCCCGGCGACACGACCGGTATCGAGATGGCCCAGATGCTGGCAGGCAAAAAACACAAGCCCGCCCTGATCTTCATTTCCGAATCCGAGGCCCAGGCCTACTCCGCCTTTGAACTGGGAGCCACCGACTACCTGCTCTGGCCGCCCGCGCCCGGACGCATGGCCCGCACAATGGACCGCCTCCAGACCTTCAAGACCCGTTTCCGCGAGGTACCCGTACCAGCCCAGCACGTTGCTGAACCGAAAAATGAGCTTTTGGAAAAGGACGAGCAGACCGTGCTCTTGCCGCTGCCCGACGAGGAGCAGGATTCCTTCCTGGCCGCCCTCAAGGCCGCATGGGACCAGACGGCCAAGCGCAGGCCGGAAATCGAAAAACTGGCCGTGACTCAGGACGGACGCACCATTCTCATTCCGTATGCTCAGATAATTTTTGTCGAGGCCTTTGAGGATTATTCATACGTGCACACGGCCAATCAAAAATTTCTTTCCTCGCATCGGCTCAAGAATCTTGAAGACCGACTGGAACCGCACCGTTTTTTTCGGGTACATCGCAAATATCTCGTCAATCTGGACATGGTCACTGAGATCGCCAGCATGCCGGGTTCAAATTTTATGCTACGCACGGCGGGCCGCACACGTATTGAGCTGCCCATCAGCCGCCGTCGCATCGCTGATCTCAAGAAGATCATCGGATTGTAACCGTTCATCCCATTGCACCAACCGCTGACCGAATAAAGCGGGTGTTGCGGCAGGGACTTGATAAGAAATAGACTCGCTAAAGCGTTTTCGTAGCGAGGAGGATAATGATGGATCAATCTGGAGCATTAGACAGCTTGCTACAAGAGGAACGGGTTTTTCGCCCGTTGCCCCAGTTGGTTATCGAGGCCAACGTCAACCCGCAAGAACTGGAGGCGGCGCATAAATTCGCACGCATGGATTCCGTGGGCTACTGGGAAGAGGCCGCTGACGAACTCGACTGGTTCAAGAAGTGGGATCAGGTTCTCGACGACAAGGACGCCCCTTTTTACAAATGGTTCCCCGGCGCACGCTGCAATATCGTCTACAACGCGCTTGACCGCCACATCGAAACAGCCAACAAGAACAAGCTCGCCCTGATCTGGGAAGGCGAACCGGGCGACACACGAAAATACACATATTTCGAGCTCTACCGCGAAGTGAACCGCTTTGCCAATGCCCTGCGTTCCCTCGGTATCCGCAAGGGCGACCGCATCATCATCTACATGCCGCCCCTGCCCGAAACCGTTATTTCCATGCTGGCCGCGGCCAAGATAGGCGCGATTCACTCTCTGGTCTTTGCCGGTTTTTCTGCCAAGGCTCTCCGCCAGCGCATCAATGATGCCCAGGCCAAGATGCTGATTACCGCCGATGGTTTCTACCGTAACGGCCAGATCATCAATCTCAAGGAAGCCGCCGACGAAGCACTGATCGGAGCCTGTGCCGATTGCGTGGAATCCATGGTTGTGGTTCGCCGCTGCAACATCAGCGTGGAAATGTCCGATGGCCGAGATTTCCAGTACGAAGATCTCATTCGCCAGGAGCGTAACGAGGCCCCGACCGAGGTCATGGACGCTGGTGATCCGCTCTTTTTGCTCCATACATCCGGCACCACGGGCAAGCCCAAGGGCATTGTTCATTCCCACGCCGGATACATGGTTGGCGTGAACCGCACCTTGACCACGGTTTTCGACATCAAGCCGACAGATATTTTCTGGTGCACCGCCGATCCCGGCTGGGTCACCGGCCACACCGCTGGTGTATACGGCCCGCTCATGGCCGGCACCACCTCGGTCATGTACGAAGGCCATCCCAACTATCCGCAAGCGGACCGGCTCTGGTCCATCATCGCCAGATACGGGGTGACCATCTTCTACACCGCGCCGACCATGATCCGCATGCTCATGCGCTTCGGTGTCCAGTATCCCAAGCAGCACGACCTCTCCAGCCTGCGTCTGCTCGGTACGGTAGGCGAACCGATTTCGCCCGAAGCATGGATATGGCTCTACAAGAACATCGGTCGGTCCGAATGCCCGGTGCTCGACACATGGTGGCAGACCGAAACCGGCATGTTCATGATCTCGCCCCTGCCCATTTCCCTGCTCAAGCCCGGCTCGGTCAGCAAGCCGTTGCCCGGCATCGAAGCGGATGTTGTGGATAAAAACGGCAAACCCGTCCCGCCCGGAAAGGGAGGTCTGCTAGTCATCAAAAAACCATGGCCAGGCATGATGACCGGCCTGTGGAACGACGATGACCGCTACAAGAAATACTGGGAACAAATTCCCGGCGTATACTACGCTGGTGATGTCGCCAAAAAAGACGAGGACGGATATATCTGGATTCAGGGCCGCGCCGACGATGTCATCAACATCGCCGGGCATCGTGTCGGTTCAGCCGAACTCGAAGCCGCCTTTGGTATGCACAGCGCAGTTTCCGAGGCCGCCGTCATCGGTGTGCCGGACAAGATCAAGGGCGAAGTCGCCAAGGCGTTCATTCAGCTCAATCACGGATTCGAGCCAGAAGACAATCTGATCAAGGATCTCAAGAAAACCATCCGAAACGAACTCGGCCCGGTGGCCGTCATCAAATCCATCGAGTTTCGTGAAAAACTGCCCAAGACCCGCTCCGGCAAAATCATGCGCCGGGTACTTAAGGCAGAAGAACTCGGCCATGAAATAGGCGATCTGACCGGGATGGAAGACGACTAAATTGTTTGTGAGGGGGGATGTTGATGCCTCCGGCGGCCTTTCCGGGGACCACTTCGTGGAGACCAGGGCTCTGCCCTGGACCCGCAAGGGACGCGTCCCTTGACCCTGAGCGAGCCTGCGGCCCCCAGCCTCATAAAGCGAAAAAGCGATGTAGGAACATCGCTTTTTCGCTTTATGAGGCTGGGGGCTAAAAAAACCATTGCCTTTTTCCTTTGAAATAAAAAAATGCTGAGCATCCTGATTCGCGCGGATGCGCACACAAAAAGT
>JAFLJW010000318.1 GCA_022712815.1 Pseudodesulfovibrio sp.
TTTACCCGCAGGATTCCCGTGACGGCCATCCCAATGCCAAGGGGTGCCGGATTATCGCCGATTATCTGAATGCCAAGCTGCGTCCGGCCTTGATGCGGGCCGAAGAGAGTGGAGTTTATCCGCTTTATTGAGGTTCTGTCGGGTGAGTTTGTTTTTTTAAGGACATGTGGCACGTAATATTGCCACGTGTTTTTCGCTTTCGCTGTGAGGAGGGTGCTGCAGGAGCAGCTTCTAACGGAATGCGGAAGAAGAGGGCAGGTAGCGCATCCGCGGTGGGAGTGGTTTGCGGTCGCGGTTGTAAGTGTTTCGCTTTTACAGCGACTTGCTTTTTGCGAAACAGCAAAAAGGAAGCAAAAAGTGTTTTTTTAGGAAGTAGCTTGGCCGCATCCTCCACGCTC
This sequence comes from Pseudodesulfovibrio sp., assembly GCA_022712815.1. Taxonomy (GTDB): domain Bacteria; phylum Desulfobacterota; class Desulfovibrionia; order Desulfovibrionales; family Desulfovibrionaceae; genus Pseudodesulfovibrio. The sequence continues at coordinate 399 of JAFLJW010000318.1, forward strand.
AAGAATCTGATCCAAGCGGGTCGGCTCCATCCTTCGGGGTGTGGTAGGCCCTGCCTTCCATGAAAATGAGGGGCCGTCCATGTTCATACGGGTTCCGGCAACAGAGCCGCCTCCTCCGCTTGGTCAGCTTCTAAGGCTTAGGAGGTTTAATGCTGGGGTGTGTTGTTTGATGTAGGTGTTGGGGCGGCTTGTAAAGGTGTGCGGAAAGAGCGGAAAAGAAAGAGGGAGAGGAAGGGGCAGGTAGCGCATCCGCAGTGGGAGTGGTTCGCGGTCGTGGTTGTAAGTGTTTCGCTTTTACAGCGACTTGCTTTTTGCGAAACAGCAAAAAGGAAGCAAAAAGTGTTTTTTAGGAAGTAGCTTGGCCGCATCCTCCACGCTCAAGAATCTGATCCAAGCGGGTCGGCTCCATCCTTCGGGGTGTGGTAGACCCTGCCTTTCATGAAAATGAGGGGCCGTCCACATTCATACGGGTTCCGGCAACAGAGCCGCCTCCTCCGCTTGGTCAGCTTCTAAAGCTTAGGAGGTTTAATGCTGAGGTGGGTGTTTGATGTAGGGTGTTGGGGCAGCTTGTAAAGATCTGCTGAAAGAGAAGGGTGAGGGTAATTAGGTATGGTGTCCCTCTAATTCCTCTCTCTAATTCTATAGTTGACTATATCCTTGTGCCTATGCATATTTAGAAAAATGTTTAATTATTTCGATACTGCATAAAAAAAATGGAGCAACTGTGAGACTTAGCGAACTTCATATTAAAGGTTTTCGGAGGATAGAGGACGCTACAATTAAATTTGGAGATTCGACCTTCATTATTGGTGCAAACAATGTTGGCAAAAGTACCATTTTGAGAGCAATTGAAATTTTACTAACCGCTACGGAAAAACTAGCTGACATCGAATATCATTCATATTGTCCAGAAGGTACAACGGAGAACGAATGTAAATGTGATGAGATTGTTTTTGAAGCTGAATTTATAAATGTCCCCACTGAAGCACATTCATGGAAAGGCTTTAAAGGTAGAATTATTCCCTATCAGGAAACACACAATGGTGAAACTACAACCGGTAATAAAATTGTTTATAGGAAAATTTATCCAAAAGGTTCAAAATGCCAACCAGCAATGCTGTGCATGGAAAAAACTCTTAAAAATAAGTATTCATCCTGCACCACTGCACAAGATTTAATTGATGCAGGCTGTGATGCAGCCTTAATATCAAGAGAGTTTCCAACCCTAAGTGAAAAAATCGCCTCAAAAGCTGGAAAAACAAAAATTGAATACATAAACGAATTATGGGAAGTCGATGAAAAGATTATTGAATGGGATAAAAATCCTGGGGGAATAGCTCAAAATGTTATCAGCCGGTTGCCAGACTATGTATTCATTCCAGCTGACGATGGATCTGGTGAAATCAATAATAAAAACGGTGCTTTAATTACTATTTTAAAGACCTTATTTAATGATGTTCGTGAGAAATCTGAGCATTATAGAAATGCTCAAGCACACTTAACTTTGCTAGCGAATGAACTAAATCCCAATGATGAAACCTCTGATTTTGGGATACTCATGAATGATTTAAATACTGTCATGAAAGATATTTTTCCAGAATCTTCTATTCATATTGGCGCGACACTCGATGGCCCTGAAGCTCTTAAACCCGATTTCAATATTGCAATGTCTAGTAACATCAGAACTCCAGTATCCTATCAAGGGACAGGAATGGTCCGTTCAGCTGTTTTTGCTTTATTACGTTTTAGAAATAAATGGCTTAAAGAGAGAGGAGAATCAAAAGGAGCTGGCCTTGTTATTGGATTTGAAGAGCCAGAACTATATTTACATCCAAATGCTGCAAATCAAATGCGGGATACTATATATGAGCTTTCAGAAGACTATTCTCAAATAGTATGTACAACACATTCGCCCTTTATGATTGATCTTAGCAGAAAGCCAAGGCAAATACTGAATAGCAGTAACTTCGAAGGGGACACTATTGCCGTCAGCTCTTTTAATGTAAGCAATGCTTTTAAAAATCTTCAAGAAGATAGCAAGCCATATGTTAAGATGCTATTAAAGATGGACGACTATGTTTCTAGAATTTTTTTCTCGCGTTTGGTTATTTTAGTTGAGGGTGACACTGAAGATATAGTAATGCGAGAGACTTTTAAACGTCTTCCTAGCACGGTACGCAGAGTTGTGTATTCTGAAGTGCAAGTAATTAAAGCAAGAGGCAAAGGGGCTTTAATTCCTTTAATCAAATATTTAAATTTATTAAATATAAAATATATTGTTTTACATGATAGAGACGGGGGTACACCTAAAGCAGAAGTCATGAACCCTGCTATTGCAAACACATTAAGTGATAATGGGCGTCGGATTATGCTCTCCGAATGTATTGAAGATTTGCTTGGTTATCCAGCACCAAATTCTGAAAAACCTTTCACAGCCTTTCGATGTGTATCTGCATGGGGACAATCTTGGAATGATATCCCAGCTGCTTGGAAAAATATTGTTGAAGACATTTTAGCACCCTATTTTGAGGATTAGAGGAAAATCATCTGTAATTGTTCTTATTTTTGTTTTTAGTCTGTACGAATAAGTTTGCGTGGCCTTAAAGAAAACATTTCCCTTCAGCATTAAACCTCCTAAGCCTTAGAAGCTGACCAAGCGGAGGAGGCGGCTCTATTGCCGGACCCCGTATGAATGTGGACGGCCCATTATTTTCCATGAAAGGCTGGGCGTATCGCACTCCGACAGTGGAGCCGACCCGCTTGGATCAGATTCTTTGGCGTGGAGGATGCGGCCAAGCTACTTCTTAAAAAAACACTTTTTGCTTCCTTTTTGCTGTTTCGCAAAAAGCAAGTCGCTGTAAAAGCGAAACACTTACAATCGCGACCGCGAACCACTCCCACTGCGGATGCGCTACCTACCCTTTTTCCCTCCCTCTCCCTCTCCTTTTTTTTCTTCCTTCCCCATTCCTCAAAATCCCAACAAAAAAGCCGTCTTTTCGGACGGCCTTCATTATTCTCCCTTCCTCAACTTTCACGCCCCCCCACGCCCATCAACCAACGCATTACGTTGATACGCCCTCAACCCAAATTCCGGCATGGCCGACAAAAGGTGATCAAAAATATCAGACTGGATGTCCTCGTACACGCCCCAATTAGTGTCGTTGGTGAAACAATAAATTTCCAGTGGCAGCCCTGCGGCCGCTTCGGGCGCCAATTGACGCACGAGCAAGGTCATATCATTCCTGACCTTCGCGTGGTGGCGCAAATATTCCACCGCATATTGCCGAAAAAGCCCGATATTGCTGAGGCATCGGCCATTGAGTTGTGATTCGTGACTCGCATTGCTTTTTGTGTTGTCCGTGTCGATTTCAGCCTGTCTTTCCTCAATGTATTTTGTCAGGTGCTGGACTTTCTTCAACCGTTTAATGAGTGCATCGTCTGCGAACCGGATGGACGACTGGTCGATTTTCAAGGC
>JAFLJW010000420.1 GCA_022712815.1 Pseudodesulfovibrio sp.
CACGACTGGAGCCTTGTCCGTAGTTCTCGCCGCCGAGGATGACACCCTTGCCAGCCTCCTTGATGCGACCGACAAAACCTTCGTCAACGCGGCTGAAGATATACTGGCTGATGGCCGGGATATTGGACCTGAGCGCAGTAATTTCCGCACCGGCAGGCAGGATATGATCGGTGGTGATGTTGTCGCCGACCTTGAGCAGTATTTTGGCCTCGATGGTCTCGGGCAGCTTGTCGAAATCTTCCAAGGCCACGATATTGGGGCCGCGCAGGATTTTGACGGAGTCGCCGTTGTCCGGCGGGAATACGAACAGGTTGCGGATGGACGGAACATCATTTGGCAGCTCGATACGCTCTGGCGCATCGCCCCAGGTGGCCGGGTCGGTGAACTCGCCATCAAGGGCCAGACGGGCAGCGGTCTGTGCGGAGACAAGATATATCTGGCCGTCCAGAGTGCCGGAACGCCCCTCGAAGTTGCGGTTGAATGTTCGCACGGACACGCCAGCCGAGGTCGGGGAGCCGCCCATGCCGATGCAGGGACCGCAGGTACATTCGAGAATGCGTGCGCCGGAATCGAGCAGCGGTTCGATCAGCCCTTCACGGGCCAGCATCTTGACCACCTGCTTGGAGCCGGGGGAGATGAGCAGGTCGGTTTCGGGCGGGGTCTGTTTGCCCGCCAGAATCTGGGCGGTGTTTTTCAGGTCCGAGTAAGACGAGTTGGTGCAGGAACCGATAGCGCACTGGTCGATCTTCTTGCCGATCAGGTCTTTGACCTTGCAGACAACATCCGGCATGTGCGGCTGGGCCACCATGGGTTCCAGTTCGGACAAATTGATCTTGACGATTTCGTCGTACTCGGCATCCTCGTCAGCGATCAATTCCATATAGTCATCGCCGCGTCCCATCTTCTCAAGGAAATCTCTGGTCTTTTCATCGGACGGAAAGATGGAAGTGGTTGCGCCCAGTTCCGCGCCCATGTTGGTGATGGTGGCCCGGTCCGGCACGGACAGGCTTGCAACGCCGGGACCTGCGTACTCGAAGACTTTGCCCACGCCACCCTTGACGGTGAGCATGCCGAGCAGGTGCAGGATGACATCCTTGCCAGCGGCCCAACCGGTCAGTTCCCCGGTCAGCTCGACCTTGACCACTTTGGGCATGGGAATGAAATATGCTTCACCGGCCATGGCGAGTGCCACGGACAGGCCGCCCGCACCCATGGCCATGGAGCCGATGCCGCCAGCCGTGGGGGTGTGGGAATCAGAGCCGATCAGGGTCGCGCCGGGTTTGGCGAAATTTTCAAGGTGCAACTGGTGGCAGATACCAGTGCCGGCCGGGGAGAACACTGCTCCGGATTTGGCGGCCACAGTGCGGAGGTAGCGGTGATCGTCCGGGTTACGAAAACCCATCTGCAAGGTGTTGTGGTCCACATAGCTGACCGAGAGGTCGGTGCGTACCTTGCCAACGCCGATGGCCTCGTATTGCAACCATGCCATAGTGCCAGTGGCATCCTGCGTCAGGGTCTGGTCAATGCGAAGGCCTATCTCCTGACCGGGAACCATTTCACCGGAAACGAGGTGTTTTTCAATGATCTTGTGGGTAATGCTTTTTCCCATTTTCTAACCACTCCTGCAAAAGCTAAAAGTTATCGGGGAACTCTCTCAAATCCGCATGGTGCTTCGGTAAAAGATGGAAGCCGGACCTCTCACAACCCGGCTTCCGTACAACCATTCGGCGTATATATCTTTAAAATGCAAATCCGTTCGAGGTGTCCTCGCCCGAAGGCAGTTCATCAATACCGAGGTTGATCCGGTTGATCTTGTTGGAGCGGAATTTGATATCCACTTCAAGGCGCAGTTTTTCCTGCTTCAACTCGAATATCTCGGTATTGTAGTAGACACCGTTTTTTATATCCTCTGCCTCAAGGAATTCACGAGCCGATTTCTGGACTCTCTCAAGTTCCAGAGTCAGCTCGCTGATTTCAGTCTCAAGATCCGGAATGTCATCGGGCAGCCTTTTCTCAACGAATTTTGAATCGTCTGGGCTTGTTTTCATCAGATGCCTCCTTGACCGGCTTGGGCTTCATCTTGCCGGTGGGCAGGGAATTGTAGAAGTTCCAGAATTCAGGCCAGGTGGAGGTCACCTCACCGTGGTTTTCCAGAATTATACCGGGTACGACGTAGGCCATGAGTGCGCAACCCATGGACCAGATCGGGTCAGGGCTGAACCATGTGCCGTCCCATTTCTTGCCGCCGGGCGTGAGGTCTATGGAATCATCCTCCATAGTATAGGATGCCCCCATGCGGTCGAGCAATTCCAGAGTCGTCTCATTGGCGGAACCTGTCAGGCGGGCATCGCCAACCTTGAGGGCCAGAGCCAGTGCCAGCGGCATGAAGTCTTCGGTCTCGCCAAGGGTGATGGTCGCGCTTTTGGGAGCCTTGTTTTCCATGGTGACGATGATATTTTCCGTGGCGACAACAATTTTTAGTCCCAGCTTGGTCAGCTCCGTGATAACCCGGTCCGCCTTGTCGCTTTTTGGCCAGTGTCCTTCGATATTGATGCTGCCGCCGCAAAAGATGGGCAGGGCCATGAGCAGGCTGTTCAGACGCAGGGACAGGGGAAGCTGCGGATAGTCGGGAATCTTCGGGGTGCCGTCGGATATGGTGACGGAATCCTTTTTCAATTCGGCCTTGATGCCGCATGCGGTGAGCACTTCCACGGCTTCGGACACGCGTTCGCGGGCATCCTTGTTCAGTCCCTTGATGGTCAGGCCACCTGGGAAAGACCATGCAGCCAGCGTCAGTGCGGCTGCGAAATCAGGATCAATGGAACCGGGCAGAGTGACTGCCTCATCCATGGGACCGCCACATTCCAGTCGGGCAGGCAGGCCGGGGTTGTTGGGATTCATGGGCACCAGCCGCGCTCCCAGTCTGGGCAGCACCTTGTTGAGCGATGCGATATCCAGAAGCTGCAAGGCGGGCTTGCCAGTGAATTTGCAGCGACCGGCATGGCCCAGAGCGAGGCAGAGCAGCATATAGAAGTTGAAGGAATCCTCGCCGATAAAGGCCATGTTTCCTTCGAATTCGATGAGCCTGCCACCTTCGGACCGGATTTCATTGTCGTCCCAGTGGATCGGTGCGCCGACCTGCTTGAGGGCCTTGGCCAAATCCTTGTTCGGGGCATTCATGGTGACCGGGCTCAGGGAGATCCTGTTGCCGGAACTGGCAGCCATGGCGAGCATCATGCGCGTGTAACGGAAAGAGCGCGGCCCGGCGATGGCGGCAGTGAGATGCTCCAGGCGGGGGGCGAGCTTGTAGCCGTCTCCGGTGAAGGTCTTGCGCACATCGGCAAGGGAAAATTGGTTGAGAAGGGTGAAGAGAGTGCGGGTCAGCTTGGCATCAAGACCGAGTTCGTTGGCCTTGGCATCAAAGGAGCCGCGCAGCAGTTTTTCGAGCTTGGGATCGACCAGGGATTTTTGCCTGGATTTGCGCCACGCGCCTTCCTTGCGGATGAGGAACGCCCGTTTTTCGAGCAGGTTGAGCACCTGTGCGTCAAGCTCTGAGATGTCGTTGAATCTGTGTTCTGAAACAACGGCGGTTTTATCGACGAATTCGTCCTCGCCTTCAGGTCTTTCGGGCAGGTTGCCGAAGAAATCACGCTTGGGGCGGCGAGAGCCACCACGTTTCTCAAACTTTCGAGGTCCACCGCGGGAGGGACCTCTGCCATCACTTCTGCCACCGTCACGAGGACCGTCGCTTTTACGGATCTTGATCATTGTCTTACCGTCTTCCTTATTAATGATATGATTTCCCCTCCGAAGAGAGGAAAGGACTCTCTAGCGCGAAAGTTCGGTTGTGGCAAGTCGGAGATTTTGGGGTGGGAGGAGAGGGGGGAAAGGAAAGCTGCCTGTGGCGGCGATGAAGAATGTGAGAGAAGAGTTTTAGATTATACCATTCGTAGCGCGTCCGCGGTGAAGGCTCTGCTGGTTATCGTTTAATCGTGTTTCGCCTTTACGGCGAGGCGCTTTTTGCCAAGAGCAGCAAAAAGGGCCCAAAAAGTGCCCTTAAGAACGATAGCTTGGCCGCCCGGTTTTCGCAGATCAA
>JAFLJW010000376.1 GCA_022712815.1 Pseudodesulfovibrio sp.
TATGCTAGTGAAAAAATTTGATATACCGGATGCAATCATCACCATGGGCAATGTCTCGGTAAACGGTGAAATGCGTCTGCCGGTTACAGCCTCGCACCTCAAGAAGATCATCAAGCACCAGAACGGCGAAGAAAACATGGGCCAATACCATCTCTGGACCACCCTGCCAGGCGGCGTGGTCCTCGACCATGTCATCCTCTCGTCCCTGCACCATGACGGAATGATAGCAGTCGATGAAATGATCCCGTCCGAACGGTACATCAGCGAACAGGCCGACGACCTGCCCCACGGCCTGAAATACCATCCGCTCGTGATGGGACTGAAATTCTTCGTGGCATCCGGCACCATTGACTCGGAAGCGATGGACTACATCATGGGTGCCCGATTCCCCAAGCAGTATACTTAACGGGAAAAGGGCTCATCTGTTAAAGTGCATCTTTTTTGAAGAGAAAGAGAAAAGAAATATGGAAGGCCGCCTGCGGTGGCGATGAAGAACGAGCAAAGAGGTTTCGTCCCCTCCGGGCCGAGTTACTTTATCTCTGCTGTCGATACCTCTAAGGCCGGAAAGAACCGACCTAAGAGCTATCGCTGTCCCAAAGCGTCCAAAAGTAACCAAAAGACGCTTTTTTTGCGGTGTGATCGAGGCTCCCGCAGCAATAATCAGTAACATCGATCTGCTAACGAAAAGGCCAATCCGGTCGAAGACTTCCGCCTTGTCCCGTTTCGTTTGACCGCAAAACGATGAACTGCTTCTAAGCTGCTCCCGCCATTGCGGGTCGTTGTAAAGACCAGCAAAAATGATGTGGAGAGTTTTGACCTGAAAGGCAAGTACGATATCGTTTGCACCTACCTTTTCTTTCAACCTTTCTTCCATGAACTGCAACAGCGGTTAAGGGTACTTTGGGTTAGAAGCCGACCAAGAGGAAAAAGCGACTTTTATTTACGGAATCCGAAAGAACATTATTAACAATCCTCCCCATATAGAAAGGGAGCGCCTATACTTTTCATGGCTGGGAGCGATTCCTCTTGGATCGGATTCTTGACCAAAGCACCCTGCGGCCAAGTTTGGAAAGGGGCTTTTTTTAGTCCCTTTTTTTGCCCCAACAAAAAAACGGACCCCGCCCGGGGAGGGCTGCCGTCAGGCATCTTATTTCTTTACCTTTTATTCCTTCTTTCTTCTCTTTTTTTCTTCATATTTAATGAAGATAAAGAGGCAGCCCTATGCGACATTTTTTTTGAAGAGGTCCGTTCAACCCGGATGAGCCAAAAAAAAGACCGCTACCAAAGCGGTCCCAAAATATTGACAAGGTCAACTCTGGCAGGTTGTCGAAAAAGTCCAGAAAATTACTGAATCAAGCGTAGACAGGCCGTAAGGCCTTGTCCAGCTTCAGGTATTTTTCATATATTTCGTTGTATAATTCCACATTGGCCGAGATTGGCTGCAAGCCTCTGGCCTCATCCATGATCACATAGCGGTCAGTCAATTCTCCCATGGAAATATTCTCGCCAAGATTGTGCATATAACACCAGATGGCCTGAATCGCAGCACCAAGCGCACCCGCTTCCGCAGCCATGGGGCGCACGACAGGGCATCCGAAAATATCCGCCACGATCTGCCGCCAAAGCGGGCTTTTCGCACCGCCACCGACCAGACGGACCTCGGACGGATTAACGCCCTGACGGCGCATGACATCAAGGCCGTAGCGCAGGCCAAAGGTCGCACCTTCCATGGCCGAACGACAAACGTTGTCCGGGGTATAGTTGGCGCTGGTCAGGCCGTACAAGGTAGCTCTGGAATCCGGCAGGGCTGGAGTTCGTTCGCCATTGAAGAACGGCAGCAGGAGCAGACCATCGCTGCCGGGATTGGCACGTTCGGCAAAGGAATTGAGTCTGGCCGTATTCAGTTCCAGCAGGTTTTTGGTCAGCTCGGTGGCAATGGTCACATTCATGGTGCAGACCAGCGGCAACCAGCCGCCGGTACTGGAACAGAACGCCGCCAGTTCGCCCTCGGAGTCAATGACCGGCTTGTCCGAATAGGCATAAATGGTCCCCGATGTGCCAAGGCTGGCCGTGACCACGCCCGGCCTGACGTTGCCTGTGCCGATGGCCGCGATCATGTTGTCACCGCCACCGGAAGAAACGAGCACACCCTTTTTGAAACCGAATTCTTTAGCCAGCTCCGGGCGCACCGAACCGACAGGCAGATCGGATTCGATCAGTTCCGGCAGGCAATCGGACAGCTTGCCGGACGGGTCCATGGCCATGAGGAGCTTGTCGCTCCACCTGCGATTGGCGACATCGAAATAGGCGGTGCCGGAAGCATCGCCACATTCGGTCTTCTTCTCACCGGTCAGCCAGTAATTGATGTAGTCGTGGGGCAACAAAATGGTAGCGAGTTTGTCGTAATTTTCCGGCTCGTTCTCGGCCAGCCACAGCACCTTGGAAGCAGTAAAACCTGCGGCCACGGAATTGCCGATGGCATTGACAACGCTGGCAGGACCGCCCGCGTTTTTGGTGATGGTCTCGCACTGGGCCGTGGTCGAGGTATCGCACCACAGTTTGGCCGGACGAATGACTTCGCCGTCCTTGTCAAGCGGGACAAATCCATGCTGCTGGCCGGACACGCCAATGGCCTCCACATCCTTCGCGTTCACATTCGACTGGCTCACCAGATCGGAAATGACTTTTTCGCAGGCCACAATCCACCACTCAGGGTACTGTTCGCGTTTACCTTCGTTGTCTTCCAACATGCCATGCAAGGCATAGGATTCAGCCAGTATTTCACCGGAAGCGAGGTCAAAGACCACTCCCTTGGTTCCCTGTGTGCCTGAATCAATACCTATGAATATTTTCTTGCCGACCATGCTTACCTGCCATTCTTTTAGATAGCGGAAATCAGGATGTTCTCAAGCATCTCCTGACGGCCAGACTCGGCCTTGGGTTCGCCAAGCTCCAAAGCCTTGGCTTCCATGGATTCCAGAGTCTGCTTACCCTCAAGCATGGACTTGCCGAAATCCTTGTCCCACCCGACGTATCTGTTTTGACGAAACTCGGTGATCTGGCCCTCGTCGATGATGGACTGGGCGGCCAACAGACCACGGGCAAAGGTGTCCATGCCGCCGATGTGTGCGTAGAAGAGGTCAATGGTGTCAAGGGAACCTCGACGGACCTTGGCATCAAAGTTCAGACCACCGGTGCCCATACCGCCGTATTCCAAAACCACCAGCATGGCGCGGGTGATGGGATTGATATCGGTTGGGAACTGATCGGTATCCCAACCGAGCGTCGGGTCGCCCATATTGGCATCAATGTTACCGAGCTTGCCAGCGGTGGCGCAGACCATGAGATCATGCTCAAAGGTATGCCCGGCCAGAGTGGCGTGGTTGGCTTCGACATTGACCTTGAAATCATCATACAGGTCGAACTCGCGCAAAAAGCCGAGCACGGTTGCGGCATCGAAATCATACTGATGCTTGGTCGGCTCGTGCGGCTTGGGTTCAATGAGAAACTGGCCGGTAAAGCCGATTTTTTTGGCATAATCCACGCACATATGGAAGAAAGCGGCTATCTGTTCGCGCTCACGTTTCATCTCGGTGTTGAGCAGAGTTTCGTAGCCCTCACGGCCACCCCAGAAGACGTAGTTCTCGCCACCGAGTTCCTTGACAGCATCCAGTGCGCGGCGCACCTGCATGGCGCAACAGGCCACCACATGAGGGTCCGGGTTGGATGCGGCACCGTGCACGTAACGAGGATGGCTGAACAGATTGGCGGTTGCCCAAAGCAACTTCACGCCGGTTTCCTTCTGGTAGACCTTGGCCTTGGCCACGAGTGTCTCCAGATTGGAAATGGATTCAGCGAAAGTCTCACCTTCCGGTGCCATATCGCGATCGTGGAAACAATAGTAGGGAACTCCGAGTTTGGTGATGAATTCGAAATTGGCGGCCATGGTGTCCTCGGCTATTGCCATGGGCGTGGCCCCTTTGTTCCATGGACGGTCAAAGACCCCTGCACCAAACGGGTCAGACCCGGTGGACTTGAAAGTGTGCCAATAGGCCACGGCAAAGCGCATGTGATCTTCCATGGTTTTACCGGCAACCATGCGTTTCGCATCATAATATTTGAACGCCAGAGGATTCCTGGAGTCCTTGCCTTCAAACTCGATCTTCTTAATGTCAGGGAAAAATTCACTCATTGTCCACCTCGCATCGGTTTCATGAAATGGGTCGGCTATCCGGCCCGATGTATCTTGTCTAACGGAGATTTGTAGAGTTCACTCAGGACAAATCCGGCTGCTCCCCGCGCCCAGTCATTATCATTCCATTCCTGAATGACGATTTCGGTCGCCTCGGCCTGCTCCTTGTTCAAGAATTTCCTGATGGCCCGGTTCATGGGCTTGAACAGAATATCACCAGCCCGGACACCTTCACCCGTGACGATGATGCGTTCGGGATTGAATATCTGAATCAGCCCGGAAATGCCCTGCCCCAGAATTTCTCCGCCTTCCCGAAAGAGTTTCTTCAGGGCGGCGTCGCCTTTGATAGCCATCTGGGTAACGTCTTCGATGGTCAGGGTATCGAGATCAATCTCGCTACCGCGCCGCCGGGACAGAATTTCCTTTGCCCGGCGCAAAATCGAACCATCGCAGCCATACGCCTCGATACATCCCAATTTTCCGCAACGACATGGTTCGCCACCCGGAACAAGTACCACATGACCGAATTCAGCACCAATGCCGGAAGACCCGCGATAAAGCTTGCCGTCCACGACAATACCCATGCCAACGCCATGCTCGATGGTCACTACCAAAAAATTGTCTATCCCTTTTCCAAGGCCGAACCATTGAGAAGCCACGGTCACGGAGTTGGCATCATTTTCAAGGTAAACGTCCATCTCCAGCCGCTCTGCCACAAGGTAACGAATACGGCTCTTGCCCCTGTTGTAGAGGGGGGTCCACAAACAGGTTCCTGTGGCGGAATCAACAAAACCGGAGACAGCCACCCCGCAACCGGAGATATCCGTCATCCGCAGCCTAGCATCTTCCACACAATGACGCACGCCGTCCTCGATGACATCGGCCACAATCGCCTCGGCCCGTTCGCTGACGCGAAGGGGTACAATGAGCGACGACTTCACTTCACCCACGAAATCGACCACCGCAAAACTGATCTGGAAAGCGGAAATCTTGACCCCCACCACGTAGGCGGCGTCGGGATTCAAGGACAACATGATCCGCCGCCTTCCGCGGGACGGTTTGCATCCGCACTTGCTCTCGCGGATAAGCCCCTGCTTGATCATGATGGCCGTGATGTTGGTCACCGAAGCTCGACTCTGACCGGTCTGGTCAGCAATTTCGACTCGTGAAATGCGCCCGGCCTCACGAATCCTGTTCAATATGTTGAACTGGTTTACAGCACGGGTAAAATCACGGTTGGCAGCTTTCATCATGGAGACCCTTTAATTCATTCACAAAACTAAAAATATTGTCGTTCAAGCAATAAAACAAGCAGTAAAACCAAATCAAAATTAGACTTTTATCCATTTATTACGAATAATTATATAAACAAAACTCAAACAATATTTTAAAATTACTTCTTGGCTCCTCTATTCTTTAGCAGGGAAGAACTGTCAACGCAAGACCGATTAACCGCATGAAATCACTTGATTCTCTTGTTTTTACCCCATAAAATCTTTTCCCACTGTACATTAATATCTAATATGATATTAATAGATTAAAGCAGAAATAAGCCTCCACGCTGTATATTATTCGGCCATTCCAAACTAAAATTCATTGAGTAAATTTATTCTTGCCAACCCCTGTAAAATTTGGCAAGGTTCGACATATGCTGAGGGCTGTCTCATATTTTATTACGGAGATTCAAAAAAAGTGAGCCTGTAGCATGGCGCGGACCCTCAATTGGTGATAAAGGCCAAGATATCCCACAAAACTCCATGCTTCTACATGGAGTCGGGAGCAGATTTAAGGCAAAGGTTCGCCCCGTCCCGTTTCCGCAATCAGTTGCGGACGCTTCCGAATCCGATTCGGAGTGTTTTGAGAGCCGGAAATCGACGGAACCGTCTGCGTGTTGCATGCGAACCCGTTCGGGAGAGATAAACATATTGTGGTAAGGAGGAACCCCACATGTTTAAGAAAGTAGCCGTATTGGCAATCGCCCTGGCAGCTCTGGTAGCTTTTGGCTCCAATGCCATCGCCAAAGACCTGATCGTTGGCGTGTCCTGGTCCAATTTCCAGGAAGAACGCTGGAAAACTGATGAAGCCGCCATCAAAGGACAGCTTGCGGAAATGGGTGCCAAGTACATCATGGCTGATGCCCAGGCCAGTGCAGAAAAACAGATTTCTGATGTTGAGAACCTGATCGCCCGTGGCGCCAACGCCCTGATCATTCTCGCCTGGGACGCAGACGCAGTCCTGCCCGCCGTTGCCAAGGCCGAGGCCGAAGGTATCCCGGTTGTCGGTTATGACCGCCTCATCGAAAAGGCAAGCGTCTTCTATCTGACATTCGACAACAAAGAAGTTGGTCGCATGCAGGCTCGTGCAGTTTTTGCCGTCAAACCCGAAGGCAACTACGTCTTCATCAAGGGAGCACCCACAGATCCCAATGCCGAATTCCTGTATGAAGGCCAGCTTGAAGTTCTCGACAAGGCCATCAAGTCCGGCAAGATCAAGAACGTTGCTTCCCAGGGAACCGACGGCTGGAAGCCTGAAGTAGCCCAGCGCAACATGGAACAGATCCTGACCGCTCAGGACAACAAAGTCGATGCAGTTGTCGCTTCCAATGACGGCACCGCCGGTGGTGTTGTTGCAGCTCTGACCGCTCAGGGCATGGAAGGCATTACTCCGGTTTCCGGTCAGGACGGCGACCACGCAGCTCTGAACCGCGTTGCTCGCGGCATCCAGACTGTCTCCGTCTGGAAGGACGCTCGCGCACTGGGCGCAGCCGCAGCCAAGATCGCTGTTGAGCTGGCCAAAGGCGAGACTCCCAAGGCTGCAATCAAGTGGTCCGGCGGCGCCAAGGGAATTGAGATGAATGCCATCCTGCTGGCCCCCGTCCCCGTCACCAAAGACAACCTGAGTGTTGTTGTCGATGCTGGCTGGATTG
>JAFLJW010000039.1 GCA_022712815.1 Pseudodesulfovibrio sp.
GAACCTGCGCCGACAATGGTATGAATCTCATCCACAAACAGGATGGCATCCTTGTTGGCCTTGAGTTCAGCCAACACACCCTTCAAGCGCGCCTCGAAATCGCCGCGATACTTGGTGCCCGCCAGAAGCGAACCCATATCAAGGGCGTAGACTTCGGCTTTCAGGAATTCCTTGGGAACCTTGCCCTCGAAAATCATCAGAGCCAGACCTTCGGCCATGGCAGTCTTGCCGACACCGGGATCGCCCACAAAGATGGGATTGTTCTTGCGACGACGAGACAAAATCTGAACCGTGCGTTCCAGCTCGGAACTTCGCCCGATAAGCGGGTCGATGAAACCTCCTGCGGCGCGATTGGTCAGATTGACCGTATATTCCTCAAGAGGACTTTTCTTGTCGCCGGGACGGGCTTCAAGCGGATTGGGCTGGGGCGCACCATCCCCGGAAAGGCTGTTCCACTCGTCCCCCGCGGACATGCCGTGGGAGATGAATTCCAGAATATCGAGTCTGGAAACATCGTGAGTGCGAAGGAAATAGACCGCGTAAGAGTCTTCCTCATCAAACATGGCAGCCAGCACATCGCCCACTTCGACAATGGACTTTCCCGATGCCTTCTTCTGCCACACGGCGCGTTGCAGGACACGACGGACGCCAAGGGTCTGAATGACCTCGGACTCCGTACCTTCGGGCAATGCTTCCATGTTCTCGACAAAGAATCTGCCAAGCTGGTCGCGGAGCTTTTCCATTTCCGCTCCGCACACTTCCAGAATTTCCTCGCCCTGATCCTCTATGGAGATAGCGTACAAAAGGTGTTCGAGCGTCAGGAATTCATGATTCCTGCGCTTCACCTCGTTGACTGCTACGGTCAACGCGCTTTCAAGTTCTTTACTGAGCATCGTCATATTTTATTCACCTTCCATGCTGCACTTCAACGGGAATCCAGCGGTTTTCGCCAGCCTGTGAACCAGATCAACTTTGGTCTCGGCCACTTCAGCGGTATAAGTCCCGCACACTCCGTACCCCTGATTGTGTACGGAAAGCATGATCGCCGTGGCCTGAGCCTCATTCCTGCGAAACACCCGCACCAGAACCTCAATCACGAAGTCCATAGTAGTATAATCGTCATTATGCAGCAGGACCTTATACTTCCGAGGCTCTCTGACTTCACGTTCGTCAAGAAGCTCGGAATCGAATTGGTCACCGGTAAAAGGGTCACTCATAAATGTTCTGCTCCAACAGTCCTCTGTTCGTTCTTACTCATTAATATAAATTCCTTTCACTCATCTGTCGAGTAAGCAATCCAATTATTCCCCGACTTCCTTGAAAATAACCGCACGGGCATCGCCATCAAAGACAAAACTTTCATCCGGCCCAAGGCCGTTTGCACGACGATATTCAATATTGAGGGCGTGATACGTTGCCTTGGATGTCTCCACCTCGCCTAGTCCAAGGACATCGGCACAGGCCGGAACCGTTGCCTCTGTTCCCTCGATTTCAACATAATCACCAAATGGCAGATGGTCCAGACAGATCACGCATTCTTTGTGCTTCCATTTCTCCCGCACCTTTTCATAGGCAAAGGCCACGAAAAATCCCACGGCCTCCAGAGCTGTCCTCATGGTGGCGAAATCCCCCACACTCGTTTCAATTTCCTCGAAAACCTTGAGTACGGATGGCGTAGCAACCTTGGGCGGATGCTTGACGGTCAACACCGCCTGCCCCTGTTTTTCGCGAAGCCGCAGCAGGATTCCCGCGTCCCTGAGTGATCGGTCCGGGTAATCAAACACAAGATTGGACTCAAAATACTTCCCCAGATTCTCACCTCCGGCATCACTGAGACAGCGGCTCAAATCCGCAAGGTTGACACCAAGATATTTCAATTCACACTCAAGAGCCATTGGCAATCTCCGATTGAGTTGGTATACGGTACCGTAATGCTGACAAAAATCATCTATCTTTCATTGGGCGGCGCAGCCGGAACCCTGTCCCGCTACTGGTTATCCGGTGTGGCCCAACGGCTTGCCGGAAGTTCGATCCCCATCGGGACTTTTGCCGTGAACATGCTCGGCTGCCTGCTCTTTGGCACAGTCTGGGGCATTTTCGAGAACCGGATGCTCCCCGGCAGCGAGATACGTCTGCTGGTGCTCACCGGTTTCATGGGCGCGTTCACCACGTTCTCCACATACATGTTCGAGACCGCCGAACTGGTCAAGTACGGACAGATGGCAATGGCACTGCTCAACGTTGTCGGTCAAAGCGTTGCCGGACTGATTTTGGTACTCGCTGGCATCACACTTGGCCGTCTTCTGTAAACACCTCACAGGGGCAATCACATGAAGCTGCTTGAAAAAGCCGAACGAATTAGAATCTACATGGGAGAGGATGACAAGCACAAAGGCCGTCCATTGGCCGATGCCATTATCAATGAGGCAAGAAAAACCGGACTTGCCGGAGCCACGATCTTTCGCGGCATGGGCGGATTCGGTGCCAACAGCCGAATTCGTACCAGCAAGATACTGCGTCTGTCAGAAGACCTGCCGGTCATTATCGAAATAGTCGATCACCCCGACCTCATCGACCAGTTTCTCGACTTCCTCAATGGAATGATCACCGAGGGGATGATCACCCGCGAACCGGTAAATGTCATTACTTACCGCCACAATAATGGGAAATAATTAACTTCTTTTTTTAAAAAATCAGATCGCATCGTAACAGGAAACCGTTACCCGCAAGCGCGAACGACCTCTCTCGCAATATTTTGAAGTGGCATGATTTTGTCCACGCCACCCTGCTTGATGGCTTCCTGCGGCATACCGAAAACAACGCAGGTCTCCTCATCCTGAGCAATTGTATAGGCACCCACATCATGCAATTCCCTCATGCCCTTGGCACCATCGTCGCCCATGCCAGTCATGATGGCGGCCACGACATTGGCCCCGCCGTACCTTGCACCGGAGCGGAACAAGACATCCACTGACGGACGATGCCTGGAGACCAGCGGCCCGGACTTGACCTCCACATAATATCTGGCCCCGCTGCGCTTGAGCAACATATGCTTGTCGCCGGGGGCAATGAGTGCCTGTCCGCGCAGCATGGAATCGCCATCCCTGGCTTCCTTGACATCGATGCGGCAAATCGTATTGAGACGATTGGCAAATGCGGCAGTAAAATGCTCGGGCATGTGTTGGACTATGGCAATGGGAGGACATCCCGGAGGCTGGGCTTCCAGAAAACCCCTGAGAGCCTCGGTTCCACCGGTTGATGCGCCGACCAGACAAATTTTTTCCGTTGTCGTCAATGTTTGTGGTTTTCCCATAGGTATGATTACATCTGCATCCAACTTCGGGCTGATTTTGACCGGCTTGCTTGCCTTGATGGCCTTGGGCCGGGCCATGGCTGCCGCCTTGACCTTGTCGATGAGCCGGATGCTCGACTCCTCCAAAAATTTTTTGGTACCCACCTTGGGCTTGTTTATGAATTCAACCGCCCCGTATTCAAGGGCTTTCAAAGCATTCTGAGTCCCTTTCTCGGCAACGGATGAACAGATCACTACCGGAATAGGATGCTGCTTCATCAGCTTTTGAAGAAAGGTTAACCCGTCCATACGCGGCATTTCGATATCCAGCGTAATGACATCCGGCACTTCTTTCTTCATTCGCTCTGCCGCGACATATGGGTCAATGGCCGTTCCCATGACTTCAATGCCGGAATCTGATGAGAGAATATCTTCAAGCGTCTGCCGGACTACAGCAGAATCATCGACTATAAGAACACGAATTTTTTTGGGCATTACCTGGCCTCGTATACTGATTTCAATTCTCTCAAATTACTGTGCCTCGGCAATAATACGCCGAACGAGACTTGGAACATCCAAAATGAGCGCAATGGAGCCGTCCCCCTTGATGGTGGCCCCGGAAAGGCCTTCCACATCCTTGTACACGCGACTCAAACTCTTGATGACCGTTTGATGCTCACCAATGACGGTATCAACCACGATACCAATCCTGCTTCCCTCCACCCCGGTGATGACAATCTGCTCAATGGATGGATTCTCGCCTTCGATCCCGAACCACTCACGAAGATGAATATAGGGGACGATCTCGCCCCGAAGATGCAGTATTCTCTGATTGGAGTCCTCATCGACATCGCTACGGACAAGTTCAACACACTCTTCGACCAACGAGAGCGGAATGACATAAAATCCATCCTCGACCTGCACCTGCAACCCGTCAATAATCGCAAGCGTGAGCGGCAAACGAATGGTGATGGTCGTCCCCTTGCCGATCTTGGAATCGATCTCAATGGTCCCGCGCAGGGAATCAATGGCCCGTTTGACGACATCCATCCCCACACCGCGACCGGAAACACTGGTCACTTTCTCGGCAGTGGAAAAACCGGGTTCAAAAATCAGCTTGAACAAATCCTTTTCAGACAGTTCCGCTTCCCTGGTAATCAACCCGCGCTCAATAGCTTTTTCGCGGATCACTTCACTGTCCATGCCATGCCCGTCATCGGTAATGCGGATCAGAACCTCACCACCGGAATGTTCAGCGGAAAGATGAATCATGCCCTTGGACGACTTGCCATTGGCTACACGCTCCTCAGGTTGTTCAATACCATGATCAATGCTGTTTCTGAGCAAATGGACCAGAGGGTCACTGAGTCGCTCTATGACGTTCTTGTCCAGTTCGGTATCCGCACCGCTGGTGGAAAGGCCGATTTCCTTGCTGAGGTCCGCAGATAAATCATGAACCAATCGCTTGAATTTACTGAAGGATGTACCGATAGGAAGCATGCGGATACCAAGAGTGGAATCCCTGAGTTCGTCACTAAGACGCTCCAATTCCTCAGCCAGAACCGTCAGGGCTGGATCAGCCCGTTCACTGACAACCTGAGATATCTGGGCCTGAACTATGACCAACTCACCAACCAAATCCACAAGGAAGTCAAGCTTATCCGCTGCAACACGAATACTGGACAAGGCCTCCTGACGTTTCTTATTCGCGTCCTGAGCCTTGGCCTCGCTCTGTTTCTTAACAGCCTTTGCGATCTTGGCGGGAGCAATCTTGCCTTCTTCAGCAAGTATCTGACCAAGTGGTTTCTGTTTTTTCAGGGCAGCCTGAATATCTTCCTCGGTCACATCCCCGCTTTCAATGAGCAGTTCACCAAGCTTCGGAGCTTCCTCGACCTTTGCTTCTGCCAATGGAGGAGTGGCAGTTTTCTCGATCTTCTGCTCGGTTCCGGGCGATTCAACTGAGACAGCAACAGGCTCTTTGGCAATACCGGACTCTGAAATATCAACCTTCAAATCAACATCGATGAAAAATAAAACGTCACGAACGTTGTCCGACTCCACTTCGCTAGCCAGACTCAGCTCCCAGAATACACCTTTTTCCGTGTCTTCGCCCGGAACATCACCAGGCCGCGTCACAACCTGAAATTCTCCGAGTTTGACCAGCTCCGCAAACATAGATTCCAATTGGGATTCATCGACAACAACACCGGGCTGGGCCGTTAGGGTAATCTGATAATTATGGAGCTTTGCAGATTCCACCTGAGCAGGTTCTTCAATGATGGATTCGGCCTCTGCCTCATCCTCTTCATTTTCGGCATCGCCAGACGCAAAAGCCTTCAATCCAAGAAGGATTTCTTCCATGTCTTCCGGTGCGACAACGTCATCATCCTCGGAATTATCGAGCATGTTTTTGATATGATCACGGGATTTCAGCGAAAGGATACACAGTTTAGGCGTGACCTGAATGTCACCATTTCGGACCATGTCAAAGACCGTTTCCACCTCATGAGTAAATTCGGCGATATCTTCAAAGCCGAACATGGACCCCGACCCCTTGATGGTATGCAAGGCTCGAAATATCTGGTTGACCAAGTCCATGTCATCCGGGGCTTGCTCCAACTCAAGCAGTGCCGCTTCCAACTCGCCCAGAAGGTCATATGCTTCTTCCTTGAATATTTGCCTATTCAGATCATCGGACATTCCAGGCACTCTCCTCAAAGCTCGTCTGTGCTCATATTTGGACTATGCAAACAGGTCGGTTAACAATTTCACCTCTACTTATTTCAGTATTGCAAACGACAGCACAAATAGCCTATTATAATTTATATTTTGTCAAATTTGAGAGGATTACACCTTGCCGTGAAAAACTATCTCGGCACGTGCGGTTTCCGCATCAAAGGGTTTGATGCGGATAGTGACCTTCTCTCCCTTGAAGTCAGCTGCTCCAAGCAAAATTCCCTCAAAATAATCAAACAGGCCGCGCTTGGACCGATAATTCATGAACAAGTCGTCGCCCTTATCTTCATAGGTGAAATTCGGCGGCTTGATACCCGGCTGGTCTTTGGTAAGCTGGGCATGAACGTCATTCATGCGCAGATAAAAACTCTTGAGCGGTTCATCCTTGAAATTTCCCGGATACATCCGATTGAACTGGACTACCGAGAACTTTCCGAGCTTGAGAAAGAAATCCCTTATGGAAATCCTGACTTGCCCTGAAACAAATTCAGCCATCTGCATCAATACCTGATCCGGGTAACTGTCCGCAGGCAGAAAAACGGGCGACCCCATTTCTTCTTGCATGGCAGCAAAGATGTCGGAACTATAGGTTTCCTTGACAAATCCCTGGGCTATTTTCGGCAAGATACCCTTCATCTCTCCCTCGGAGGCACGTAATTTGACCTCCCCATCTCCACCCTTGAAGTCTCTGGAAACGTTGAGGAGTTCAGAAGCAAGGCCGACCAGATCGCGGGTTGCACTGGCAGCCTGACCTGCGGCTTCGTCAGCATCCCCTGCGATAACGGCAATTTCCTCAATGCTGTGGTTGATTTCCTCGGCAGCAGAGGATTGTTGCTCGGCAGCAGTGGCTATCTGTGCCACCCTGTTCACCATGTCCTTGATACTCTCCATTATGTATTGCAGGGCTTCACCGGCCTGATTGGAAAGATCTGTACTCGCCTCGACCTGCTTGGCCGTTTGTCGCATGGACGTAGTCGCGTTCTTTGACCGAGTCTGGATCATGCCGACGGCTTCCTCAACCTCTTTGGTCGCGGCCACGGTTTTCTCGGCGAGCTTGCGAACTTCATCGGCGACGACCGCAAAGCCTCGCCCTGCCTCGCCAGCCCGGGCTGCCTCAATGGCGGCATTCAAGGCAAGAAGATTTGTCTGATCTGCTATGTCATTAATTACACCGATTATTCGACCGATATTACCAGCCTGAGAATCCAGCTCTCCGACCTCATGCTCAAGCTGTCCAGCCGACAGTGCGACCTTATCAATGGCACTGACGGCTTTGGAGACCATGGATA
>JAFLJW010000239.1 GCA_022712815.1 Pseudodesulfovibrio sp.
TAATGTTTTTTCAGTAACCGCATATGGTGATGATGGAACTTCTGCAACTGCTGAATGGACCCTTTATGGTGACACTGCTAACAATCAAATACCTGAGCCTTCTACTGTGTTACTGTTTGGAGTTGGTCTCGCTGGGCAACCCTTCCTCTTTTTGTTTTTCCGAGTTGCAGCAATAGCTTAGAAACACCATGGTTGAGCCAACTGTGCCAAACTGGTGGGTCAAACTCTTTCGAAAACTAGGGGGTAGATGAGGCTGCTTTAGTATGCAACTGACGCCATTAAGTTCTCTCGGCACTGTTATTCAAATCCCTCCACAGAATCCCGTCGGCAATCAATCAAGATCAGAGTCCTCTCGAAGGGGTGCGCGAGCGCCTTCTTATCTTTACCTGAGAGTAAATCTGTTTAACCATTGATATTAAAGTATAGTTTATAAAATACCACTCGTTAACTTTTACATAATAGTTAACTAGTTGGCATGTTGGTGATTAGAATTAGTTTTGAATGAAGCAAAAAAAAGCTCAGCTGAAATAGCTGAGCTTCAAAAGTAAAGTGTAGGTGAAATTAGATCTTGCCCTTCATTTTCTTCAGGGTCTTTTCCATTTTCATGTTGCCATTTTGCATCATGGCGATAGCGGCATCGGGGTCTTTCTTCATCTTGCCCATGCCTTTCATGGTGATCATCATTTCCTTGTTCATCTGCTTCATGGAAGCTTCCATTTCCTTGTCGTGATTCTTCTTGGCGTGACCTTCTACAGCTACCATACCGTGGTGCATGGCAGTCATGTGTTTGTCCATGGAACCCATTGCAGCTTTACGCTTGGCAGGGTCTTTCATTGTCTCGACGTCCATTTTCATCATGTTCAAGTTGTCTTCCATGACTTTCATGCTTTCATGCATGGTCATGGCTTTGTCGTTTGCTTTCATGTCGCTATGGTCCATGTCTTTCATTGCGAAGGCGAAGCCCGAAACGAGCAAGGTCATGGCAAGAGCGATGGCGATGGTTGAGAATTTTTTCATTGTAAGTCTCCTTAAGGTGGTTTGTTTGTATTGGTTACGACTGCTCAGACTCAATGTCGGCGAGTTGTCGGCGTTTCTCTTTTACTTTGAACTTTGTTTCCTCAGCCAGACAGTAAAGAATCGGGACGATGAACACGGTCAAGATGGCAATGGTCATGCCTCCAAAAGAGGGGATAGCCATGGGAACCATGATATCGGCGCCTCGACCTGTTGAGGTCAGGACCGGTATCAGGGCAAGAATGGTCGTGGCCGAAGTCATGAGTGCGGGGCGGATTCTTCGTTGCGCTCCTTCGAGGATTGCCTTGCGGATGGCCGGGATACTGCTCATGTCGCGCGTGTCCCTGCTCTCGTCCAGGTAGGTTGCCATGATGACACCGTCGTCCGAGGCGATGCCGAACAGGGCCAGGAAGCCGACCCAGATAGCGACACTCAGGTTGATGGGGTGGACCTGGAAAAGTTCCCGCATGTGTGTGCCGAAGACACTGAAGTTGAGGAACCAGTCCTGACCATAGAGCCAGATCATCATGAAACCGCCGGACCATGCCACGATGATGCCGGAGAAGACCATGAAGGTTGTGGCTAGTGACTTGAACTGCAAGTACAGGATGACGACGATGACCATGAGCGCCAGCGGCAGGATGACTGCCAGTTTCTTCTGCGCGCGAATCTGGTTTTTGTAGTTGCCTGCGAATTCATATGAGACACCGCTGGGCACTATCAGTTCACCAGAGGCAATTTTGCTGTCGAGATACGCACGGGTGCTTTCGACGACATCGACCTCGGCAAAGCCTGACTTTTTGTCGAACAGCACGTAGCCGATCAAGAAAGTGTCTTCGCTTTTGATAACTTGCGGGCCACGAATATAACGCATCTCAGCAAGCTGTCGCAGCGGGATTTGTTCACCTGATGGCGTGGCAACAAGGATGTTTTCCAGCTCTTCGATGCTGTCACGTAGTTCACGCATGTAGCGCACTCGTATGGGGTACCGTTCACGACCTTCAATGGTAGTGGAAAGTATCTTGCCTCCTATGGCTACTTCGATGACATCCTGAACTTTCTTGAGCCTGATGCCGTATTGGGCGATGGCCTCACGGTCGATGACGATTTCAAGATAAGGCTTGCCCACAATACGGTCAGCAATGACCGCTGCAGCCTGGATAGACGGTACTTCCTTGAGCAACTGCTCTAACTGCAGACCGAATCTATCGATAGTTGCCAAATCCGGTCCTTTGACCTTGATGCCCATAGGGGCACGCATGCCGGACTGTAACATGACGATACGCGCAGCGATGGGCTGGAGTTTGGGAGCCGAAGTCGTGCCGGGTATTTCTGCGGCCACGGCGATTTTATCCCATATGTCGTCGGGAGATTTGATGCCTTTCCATTCCGTGCGACCGGGATTCAACTCTGGATCAACCGGTGCTCTCCATTGTCTGAAGGGCTTTCCTTCGGGGTCAGGGATTAACTTTCCGTCTTCGTCACGCGGATAGAAGCCCTGAACAAGGTAAGGCAGATCATCTCCAGCTGGCAGAGGTTTGCCTTCTGCTGAGCGAAAGTAATCCTTTTGGTTTTCGTCGAATTGATAGCGCAGTCGTTTGCCACTTTCATCAATTAGGTATTCTGGTTTGTAGTTGATAACCGTTTCGATCATTGACACCGGAGCTGGATCGAGTGGGGTTTCAGCACGACCGAGTTTGCCAACGGCGCTGTCGACTTCGGGAATATCCAGCATCGCCATATCCTGTTTTGACAAGACATCTTGTACTTCGCCTATTGAGGCGTGTGGCATGGTGGTTGGCATGTAAAGGAACGAACCTTCATCAAGGGGAGGCATGAATTCCTTGCCTAGGCCAGGGAATGAGTGAATCACTGAGGCCACAGGGCGTGATGCACGAAGGCTATCAGGCATCCATGATGTGAGCGGGCCGCCACCAAACCATATGAGTGCCCCGAAGAGTGCGAAGGCTGCGGGCAAGCAGAGAAATATTCCCTTGTGGTCGAGTGTCCAGCGCAGCATTGTTGGGTATTTGCTTTGAAATATCTGGAAGAACAGCATTAGGCCACCGATGAGAGTCGAGACAAAAACAATATTTAGGAAATCGCCTTTCTCAGGTCCCAGAGGTAACCAGTGTGTGGAGAGGAAGATGGTTATCAAGGCAATGACGCCTAAGTTTTCCATCTTGCCAAAGAAGCCCTCGGCTCTTGGCGGCAGTAAGTGGCCGAAAATGCGATGCAAGCCTAGTGCGATAAGGAACAATCCCACCCACCACTTTACGAGGACGGCTACTATCAGGCCCGCTGCTATGTATAGCATGTCGACGAAATGATTCGGCAGCCGCTTTTTGGCATTTGGGTCTTTGCGCTTGTATATAAGATGCGCAATAGCCGGGAGAACGGTCAGGGCCACGATGATGGAAGCGATGAGCGCAAAGCTTTTCGTGTATGCTAATGGCTTGAAGAGTTTGCCCTCTGGGCCTTCCATAGCAAAGACCGGAAGGAAGCTGACGATGGTTGTCGCCACCGCTGTCATGATGGCGCTACCGACCTCGGATGCGCCCTTGAAGATGACCTTCATCCTATCTTCATAAAGGGAAGCTTGTTCAAATTTCTTGAGAATGTTCTCGCAGATGATGATGCCCATATCCACCATCGTACCAATGGCGATGGCGATGCCGGACAGGGCAACGATATTGGCGTCAACACGGAATACTCGCATGCCGATGAAGACCATCATGACGGCTATGGGCAGCAGTGATGAAATGAGTAATGAACTCGGCAGATGCATGACGGCGATGAGCACCACGATGATGGTGATCAAAATTTCTTCAGTCAGGGCAGTGTTCAATGTGCCAAGTGTCTCATTGATGAGGCCTGAGCGGTCATAAAAGGGGACGATAGTCACCTTGCTGACTGTCCCGTCCGCCAACGTCTTAGTCGGCAGGCCGGGAGATATCTCAGCGATCTTCGCCTTGACGTTCTTGATGACCTGGAGGGGGTTCTCGCCGTAGCGAACAACCACAACACCGCCGACGGCCTCTGCGCCGCCCTTGTCGAGAACTCCTCGACGCAAGGCCGGACCAAGTGTCACCTTGGCGACGTCCTGCACGCGGATCGGGACGTTATTGACCACTTTGATGACCGATTTTTCAATGTCGCCAAGCTCTTTGATGAAGCCAATGCCACGAATGAGGTATTCGACACTGTTAATTTCAATGGTGCGTGCACCGACATCAAGATTCGACATCTTCACGGCAGAAAAGACGTCTTCTAGTTTGACCCCGGCAGTGCGCATGGCATCTGGGTCTACGTCGATTTGGTATTCCTTAACAAAGCCGCCGACAGAGGCTGTTTCACTGACACCGTCTGCTCCGAGCATGGCATACCGGACGTACCAATCCTGTATACTTCGCAATTCATCAAGGTCCCAGCCACCGGTTGGGTTGCCTTGCTCGTCACGACCTTCAAGCGTGTACCAGAACACCTGACCTAAAGCCGTTGCATCGGGGCCGAGAGTTGGTTGTACCCCTTGTGGGAGCGTGCCTGGTGGTAGGCTGTTAAGTTTTTCAAGCAGGCGTGAGCGCGACCAGTAGAATTCAACATCTTCGTTGAAGATGACGTAGATGGTCGAGAAACCGAACATGGAGTAGCTTCGGACGGTTTTGACGCCGGGGATGCCAAGCAGGGACACAGTGAGCGGGTATGTGACCTGATCTTCCATGTCCTGAGGTGAGCGGCCCATCCATTGGGTGAAAACAATCTGTTGGTTTTCGCCAATATCCGGGATGGCATCTACCGGAACTGGGTCGCGAGGCAGTCCGTCGATTTTGAAATCGAACGGCGCAACGACTAACCCCCAACCCATGACGAGGGTTACGAGCAGGAAAACTACCAGCTTCTGTTCGAGGCAGAAGCGGATGAGCTTATCGGCGAAGGTGTGCGCTTCAATCCGTGTTTCGGGTCCGTTTTTCATATTGCCTTCCACATTACTGCTTGAGCTGCTTGTTTATTTCCCCACAGGTGGACATGGCGGTTCCGAAATATGGATTACGGACCTCTTCATCTCTCTGGATCCATGTTGCGCCTTCGTATTCAAAGGCCATGGGGCAGAATATTTCGAATAAGGGGCCGTTTGTTACAACACCCAGTTTGAGAATAGCCTCTGATATACCGATGGAAAGTGGCTCAAACCCTGTTCTCACGCTAACGATGTCTTCAGCATCACGGATGGCGGTCAGGCCATCATTCATCTTGCCTAGAGCGGTGGTCCAGACATTGTGAGAAGGACCATCAAGTGCATCGGAATTAACCAGTTGGAGAGTGCCGACTAACTTGTCGGCAGCCTTTCTAGCGACATCAATATCGTCAATAGCCAAGGCTTCAGCCAATGATTCATAGTTGGCGAAGACCAGGCCGAGCTGCTGTTTGAATACGTCGGGAGCATTGTACTGCTCTGCGGATTCTTCCATCTTGAAGACAGCTTTGAGGCCGTTATAATGGGCTTTCATTTCCCCGAATATTTCCTGGAGTCGGTCGGCATCCAAAGCTTCTGAACCGAGTATGGCGTCGTTGCTCAGGAGCATGGAGTATTCTCTCCAACGCAAGGCTGGTGGACCTTCAAGGTCGGAACCATCGATCATCCGAAGTTCTTTGTTGAACTTGCCAAATGCGAGATGAGTCTGTTGAAGGTCATTACTTTCGACCTCAACCAACAGGCTTTCAAAGGTGTTGTCGAGCAAGCGGAGCTTTGAAGTAAAGAGTGCGGGCAACTCTTCGTCACCAATCGCCGAGATGTTTGAAGGGTTCATCATGCTGGGCTTGGCAACAATCTGAACGGCGCTGTCGATCTTGAAGTTGCCTTTGGTAACAACCAATTCGCCTTCTTCAAGGCCATTCTTGACGATGTAGTAATTCCCTGCCTTGGCACCAAGTAAAATTTCACGGCCTTCGTAGGAGCCATCGTTGTCGGGATTTGCTACATATACGACGGCTCGCTTGCCTGTAATCAGAGGCGCAGATGCCGGGATGACCAACGGAGAATCTGCATTGTCTGTTTTATCGCCACCTTTGTGTTGAGTCGACCTCACAAGCATTCCTGGCTTCAGGCTACCGTCCTTGTTGGGGACGGAGAGCCGGACTCGGACAGTGCGGGTCTTTTCATTAACTATGGGGTCGATATAGACGACTTTTCCCTTGAAAATTTTCCCGGGATACGCCTCGGTTTGGAATTCAACCTGTTGGTCAAGATCAACCCAGGGGAGATCTGATTCGTATGCTTCGAGGATGACCCACAGCGTTGTCAGGTCGGCAATTGCGTATATCTTGCTGCCTGTCTTGACGTACTGCCCTTCATTCACATCCTTGCTGGTGACTACGCCGCCTTGGGGAGAAAAGAGGGTAATGTGATCTGCGGGTTTGCCTTCACGAACAACCTTGTCGATTTGGCTTTTTGTCAAACCAAGCAGACGCAGCTTTTCGCGCGATGCTTCTTCGGTACGGGTTGCGCTGTTCTTTACCAGATCAAGATTGCTGTCCTTGAGGTCGTGCATAGCTTTGATTGCCTGAATCAGTTCGGCCTGAGCGGTCAGTAGTTCAGGGCTATATATGGAAACCATGGGCTGGCCTTTCTTGACCAGACTGCCGGTGTAGTCCACATACATTTTGTCGATACGCCCACCGGTCCAGGCCGTGATGGTGCGGACCCGTGTTTCATCATAATCGACCTTTCCGACCATTCTGGTTTCAACGGCTACATCGAGGCGTTTGACCTTCTCGACAGCAATACCAGCCAGCTTGCGGGCTCCTTCAGTCAGTTTAATCTCACGAAGGCTTGTCTGTTCGCCTTCATCACGACGTTCAAGCGGAATCAGTTCCATGAAGCAGATGGGACATTTACCGGGCTCTGGAAGCTGGATTTGAGGGTGCATTGAACAGGTCCAGGTAATATTTCCTGCCTCGTCAATGTGCTCTTCCAAATCGTGTCCTCCCTCGGTCTCGAGGTGTGCAACGACCTCCTTGGACGTGCTGACATTGGTACTGTTAACCAAGTAGCCAGCGCCAAAAGCGATGGTGCTGCAAAGGATGATTATAAAGACCAGCTTGATGTTCCTGAATTTGCTCATGATACTCTCTGTTTTCTTTCCAAAAAAAATGGTGGTGGATTAAGCCGGAGTGTCTTCCAGAATGACGCCTTGTTCCCGCATTTGTTCCATGAATTTATCCGGATTTTTCTTGAACTCCGGGGGACAAGAGGAACAGCAAAAGTAAATACGTTTTTCTGCATAGTCCGTGAAAAGTTCAGTTGTTATTTAAAATCCCATGACTGGGCAAAGTGTTTGGTTACTCGGAGTCGCTTTTGCTCTGCTGTCCATAGCGGGGAACATCGCTGCAACCACAATCAAGATGGCAATTGTGGTGAAAGTCAGTTTCAATTTCATCATGTATTATTGTTCTTTCTTTAGTAGCGAACCATGAAATTCACACGGGAGTTCACTGCCAACCAATGTTTCGATTTCAGCCAGTCGTTGGGCTTGGTCGGTCAAGGCTCTGTAGTAGGCGAGTTGGAGTTCCAGCAGAGTTTTCTCTGCATCTATCATGTCGAGCGATGTGCCAGCACCAGTCATGAATGCCTCCATGGTGACGCCCAGAGATTGTTCCGCCTTGGGAACGAGTGTGTCTCGGTAGAGATTAATCTTTCTGCCTGCATCGCGGTATTTGTAGAGAGCCAATTCCAGGTCTGATTGCAGTCGGCGTTCAAGTCCGATCCGGCTGCGCTTGGCGGCCAGGACTTTTGCCTGACCCTCGTCAACGGCAGCTTCGCGTGCACTGAACCAGATGGGAATATTGAAGGAAGTGTACGCCATGATTGGATTGTCACCACTTCCCATCACGCCAGGGTTCCTGGCTTCGTCTACTTCGGTCACATCCACGCCGAAGGTGAAGTCGGGGTAGTAATTGCGTTCAGCCAGACCCTTTGCTGCTTCTTCCTTGGCGGTCACTGTTTCCCAGAAAGCTAGTTTGGGGTTGGATTCTTGCAGTTGGGTGGACAGTGCTTCTTCGGAATCGGTGATAGTCATGACTGGGATGGATGCAGGGAAAGCAATATCGGTCCCTGCGGGGCGGTCCAGCAAGCCGTTCAAACGTGCAGCAAGGGGGCGCTTCAGATCGTTGAGTGAGTTTAGTCGATCTTCAAGCTTACCAAGCTCTACTTGTGGTCTGATGATGTCGGAGTGTTTCGCCGCGCCGGTTGTGTAACGGGCTGTAGCGATTTTTTCGAGGTACTTCATCAGCTCGATGTTTTCTCTGGTGATATCAATAGCACGAGCCAGGTAGGCATATTCGTAATAGACTTTCTTTACTTCGTAGAAGGTTGCCAGTTTCAGGCTATCGAATTGCGCTTTGAACCCGTCTGCTTCTCGCAGAGCCATCTGTTCCTTGTAGTCGAGTTTGCCGAAAAAAGGCATCTTCTGAGACAGGCCATATTTATAGCGGGCTGGGCCGCCTCTGGTTTCGAGAGGTGTGGTGTAGTATCCGAAAGAAAATTTGGGATCGGGGAGAACATCTGCACTGATAGACCGCTTAATCGCGGCCTGCCATCTTTGAAAGGCTGCTCGGAGTTCATTGTTACTTTCTGCTGCCTGAGTCAGGAAAGATTTGAGATCACCAAGTTCTCCGCTGTCGCCGAGATATATTCCGGGTATTGCTTCTTGCGGTTTCGCTGGATCTTCATCCACAGCGCAAACCTGCTTCGCATTAAGCAAAACCAGTACAGCCACTGTGGCTAAGATTATTGATGTCGACGTCTTCATCATGACTCCATTTGTTTGCGTTACACTAACAATCTACGTGCCATTTGTGGTTTGTAATCTAATTACGGATGGTTACCATGTCTGGCTTAAATAATCCCGACTAAATTTGTCGGGATTGGTGCAATTGTGTTCGCACATCCTATGTTACTTGTGCAGTTTTTAGTATTTTACTGACTGTACAATACTCATATTGAATGGGAGATGATAACATTATAAAATTGTGATCCTGCTATAAAATTGTGGACACCCGGTTAAGTCGCCATCCTGCCTTTTACAGGAGAAGCAAATGACTAAATCCAAACGTCGAAGTTATGATCCAGGGTTCAAGCGCAATGCAGTTCTTTTGAGTGACGATCCGTCTCGTACACATTGTGAAGTTGCTGAAAGTCTTGGGATTTCCCGTGACATTCTTTATAGGTGGCGTCGGGAGTACCAATATGGTGGTGGGACAGCCTTTTCCGGGCAGGGGAATCAACTTCTAACGGATGATAAACGCAGAATAAAGGAACTGGAAAAAAAGCTGCGCAATGCAGAAACAGAGCGGGACATCCTAAAAAAAGCATTGGCCATCTTCAGCAGCGCACCGAAATGACATTTCAATTCATAAAAACAAAT
>JAFLJW010000231.1 GCA_022712815.1 Pseudodesulfovibrio sp.
GCGCCCGAGTGGGCGGCATCAATTTGGCACAGGGAGTTTGCGACCTGCCCGTGCCATGTGTCGTTGTTCAGGGAGCCAAAGAGGCCATGGAGCGCGGAGTCAACATCTACACCCGTTTCGACGGACGGCCTGAGCTGCGCAAGGCCATTGCCGCCAAGCAGGCCCGGTTCACCGGCATGGAGGTGAACCCCGAAGGAGAGGTGGTCGTATCAGCCGGGGCCACCGGCGCATTCTACGCCACCTGTCTGGCCCTGCTCGATGCAGGCGATGAAGTCATCGTGTTCGAGCCGTACTACGGCTACCATATCGTGACCATGGCATCGCTTGGCATCAAGCCTGTTTACGTCCCTCTGGAGCCACCAAACTGGGATTTCGTGGCCGAAGATCTGGAAAAGGCCGTCAGCTCAAAGACCCGGGCCATTATTTTGAACACGCCGTCCAATCCGGCGGGCAAGGTCTTTACCCGCGAAGAGCTTCAGGTCATCGCCGATTTTGCCGAGGCCCATGATGTTTTTGTGTTCACTGATGAGATATACGAGCATTTCGTGTTTGACGGGCGAGAGCATCTCGCCCCGGCCACCCTGCCGGGCATGGCAAGGAGGACCATCACCATTTCAGGACTGTCCAAGGTCTTTGCCATCACCGGTTGGCGGTTGGGATACGCCATCTGCGACCCTGAGTGGGCACTGGCCATCGGCCATTTCAACGACCTTGTTTACGTTTGCGCCCCGGCTCCGTTGCAGATCGGCGCGGCGCGTGGTCTGGACGAGCTTGGACCGGATTACTATCAAACCGTTGCCGACGATCACCAATTGAAACGGGACTTGTTTTGCGACACCCTGCGCCATATCGGCCTGACTCCCTACGTGCCGGAAGGGGCGTATTACACTTTGGCTGACGTGACGAGCCTGCCCGGTTCCACCGCCAAGGAGAGGGCTATTCGCTTGCTCGAAAAGACCGGCGTGGCCTGTGTTCCAGGTTCGGCCTTTTATCGTGGGCCTGTGGGTGAAACACTGGTTCGTTTCTGTTTTGCCAAGGAAATGCCGATACTTGAAGATGCCATGAACCAGCTGAGGAAATTGTAGTCATGAATGAGAAGCAAAAGCAGGAATTCAGGGAAGACGCCCGAGCCGAGATCGAGAGCCTCAAGGTTGAAATTCCCAAGCTCAAGGCGTTGCTCAAGCCCGTGTCACCGGACAACGCCATCGGGCGTATTTCGCGCATGGACAACATCGTCAATCAATCCGTGATCAAGGCGCAGTTCTCCAAGGCCAAGGTCCGTCTGGTTCGGCTCAAGGAAGCCCTGAAACGAGTGGATGAGGACGAGGATTTCGGTCTTTGTATCGACTGCGGCGACCCGATACCCATGGCACGGTTAAAGGCTTTGCCGGAGACTGAATTCTGTGTGGAGTGCGCCGAGTAGCCAGTCTTCAATGAAATCTGAAAGAAGAGACCGTCGCTTGCACAGGTGCAAGCGACGGTCTTTGTTGTTTGTATGGTAACCACCATCAAGCGGGCTCGGTTGCTTCCTTTTTCGGTGTGAGCGATTCGATATTTGAGACATCAAGGGTCTTGCATATATGTGAGGCAAGGCCGAGGCCCGCTTCTCCGTAGACGTTGAAAGAGGTACTCACGCCTGCTTCACGCAGGATTTCGACCTGATCGTCAAACTCGGCCATGGCAGCAATTTCTCCGGTATATCCACGATCTTTCAGCTTGCTCACTACATATATTTGCGATTCTAGATTCGGTATGGTCAGCACCATGAGTTTGATCTTGCCGCCGACTTTGGGAAGCTTGCGCCAGAAATCAGGATCAGTGACATCGGCCAGAGACACATCTCTTCCTTCTTTTCGGTGTCTGTCGATGGTATCGATACTGAAGTCGATACCAATGACCACCGGGCCGAATTTTTCGGTAAAGTAATCATATGCTCCGGTCCCCACGCGGCCCATGCCGACGATGCCTACCTGCCAGATTCCTGAATTATACGATTTTTCGTCCTGATGTCTGTCTTTTGTTTCAAATTTTTTGAGGGGATTTCTTATCTTGTCGAAAAAGATGTCCGCCATTTTATTGCACGGTGATGCCAGGACAAAGGATATGGACATGGCCACGGCAATGGCAAGCAGCCAGTCGCGGCCAAGCCAGCCGTTGGCAACGGCCAGACCGCCCACGATGAGGCCGAATTCGCTGTAGTTGGCAAGGTTCAGGGAGGTGATGAATGAGGTTCTGGCCTTGAGTTTGAAACGGGTGAACAGCCAGAAGAACAGGGCCACCTTGATCGGTGCCACCATGACGAAAATCAGGGATGCACCAAGGGTCTGCATGGACGGCAATCCGGCCAGACCGATCTCCAGAAAGAATCCGACCAGCAGGAAATCCTTGATGCTGTAAAGCGATTTGGCGAGGTCTTTGGCCCGGCTGTGCGGAGCAAGCAGCATGCCCATTATCAATGCGCCGAGGTCTGCCTTGAGGCCAACGACATCAAAGGCATAGGCCCCGGCCACAAAGGCCAGAAAAAAGCCGAAAAGGACCTGGAGTTCACCATGGCCGATGCGGTCGAGGATACGCATGAACAGCCATCTGGCAAAGGGCAGCGCACCGAGAACGGCCAACGCCCAGAGGGACGGAATCTTGCCGGTGGAAAACGTCAGGAACAGAACCGCGAAGATGTCCTGTACGATGAGCACACCGATGGCGGTACGGCCATTGAGTGAAGAGGAGCGTCCACTTTCTTCAAGAATTTTGATGGCAAAGACCGTGGATGAGAAACTGAGTGCAAAGGCCACGAGCATGGCCGTGTACATGTTGAGGTTTGCAAAGAACGACAACCCCGCGGCGGAAAGCCCCATCAGGCCGACCCCGAAAATAGCTACGGTGATGAGCATGTGCAGGCTTGCTCCGGCCCATACCTCGGGGCGCAGCAAACCCTTGATTTTGAGCTTGAGGCCGATGGTGAAGAGCAGGATGGTGACACCGATATCGGCAATGCCCTGAATGGTGGGGCCGGATGTATAACCCTGAGTGCTAAGTGCGAATCCCGCAACGAGATATCCGACCAGTGGCGGCAGGCCGATCCGGCTTGCCAGATACCCGCAACTGAAAGCGAGAAGGAGAACCAAGGGGTCCAGATGCATGACGGCTCCAGTTTATTTGTCGGTGGCTTTCGGTTTTGAAGACGTGGAGTTTGTCTTGACCACGCCACGGGTGATGATGCCGATCATCAGGGCAAACATGATGTAGCTGACCAGACACTGGAATATGAGCAGTAGTTTGCCGTCCCAGCTTTTGGGTACGATATCGCCGTAGCCGAGAGTGGTCATGGTCACGACGGTGTAATACAGGGCGTCGATGAAGAGTTGACCCTGATTTGCGCCGAACCCGAACGGAGGAGGTGCTCCTGCCAGGAGATGCCCGGCTTCCAGAGTGGCGTTTACCAAGGTAAACCCAGCCAGCATGTTCAGGTAGATGCGCAGCAACTCGGCGACTTCGGACCATGTGGTGATCCTGTCCGGCCTGAGCATGTCCGCGACATCCTTGGAAAAGACGCGTAAATGCCAGATGAGTATAGTCAGTACGAACAAGGTCAGTACGATGATGCCGAGATTGTGGAGGCCGAAAAGGATGTCGAACGATCCGCCGATGAAGCCGACCAGCGCGGCATATCTGATCTTCTCCCGGCTGGCGAGTTGATTGAGCCACGCTATCTTTTTGCGGACTCGTCGATTATGGCGCCAGTGGAACGCCACGGCGCATCCAGCCACAAAAAAACCGTTGGCAGTTGCCAAAGAGATGTCGACCAAGCTGATTCTATTGTCGATGATATCCCGAAAAACATCTTGGGGAAAGATGCTCTGGCTGACGAAGAGTGAAATCACACCCAGAAAGAAACAGGGGACGAAATGGGTGAAGGCCACCTGAAGAAATGTTGTTTTTATATCATCATTCATATTAGCATGAAATATTTGCATACAATGGCCGCAGATGCAACGGGAATGGCGGCTATTCCGGGGTCCTGAGATGAATGATGGTGCGATTTTCAGGTTTTATCCGGTCGTAATTCCTGGCCCAGTGCTTTTTGATCAGCCTGTCCATCAACCCTGACTCCCTGGCCTTGATCAGCGCGGTTTTGAGGATGGGTTTGAGAAGGGGGGTTTTGGGGCTGACATAGAATATGTAATCTCGATTATAGACCAGCATCAGATGTGGTTCGATGACAAGTTCCGGGTAGTTTTTCACTTCCCGGACCACCTCGCTGAAACCCCGTGAGAAATAGTCCACACCGCGTGAACCTTCGGCCACCATGTCATAGAGGAGTCGCCAGTCAGTCACTTCGAGATAGGGAAGGAAATTGGCTTCCCAGATATTGACATCAAACCAGCCCTTGCCAAATCCTCCCACTTTGCCGAGCCGACGAAAATCTCCTCGTGTCCTGACATCCTTGTATTCGTCCACGTCTCTTTGGGCGACAAGCAGGATTCGCTGGCCGATGAGTCCATTGGTCAGGTTGACCGGAATCGGGCTGTACAGGTTGTCGCGCGCACTGGACCGAATGCGCCAGACCACGTTGATTTCGCCGTTTTCCAGCATGGACAATTCGCGCAGGTGGGGAATGTTCTCCACTTTCTCGATATCCACGATGTAACCGGCCTGTTCCAGAGCGGTGGCCAAAAGCTCATGGTAATATTCATGGGTCCCGTTGGAATAAGCGGGCATGTGAATGGTCAGATGATCGGCGCTTGATTTCGCCGGAACCAGAAAAAGGGTGACCATTACGGCCAGACTGAATATTGCTCTGAACATCTGTATATAAAACTCCTATTGATTAAACCAGA
Organism: Pseudodesulfovibrio sp.; assembly: GCA_022712815.1. GTDB lineage: Bacteria > Desulfobacterota > Desulfovibrionia > Desulfovibrionales > Desulfovibrionaceae > Pseudodesulfovibrio. The sequence continues at coordinate 4,839 of JAFLJW010000231.1, forward strand.
TTATCCAGAACAGGGTAGCAAGTCAATGAAGGTGTGGCAAAGAAAAACAGAACGGATCAGACTGTTGACAAAGTCAACTCTGGCAGGTTGTTGGGTGTTTTCAGGTAGCCATGTGCCAGTATATATTTGAAGGATATGTACGCCTTTGCTGGCCGGTCATGGCGGGGTGGGCAGGAGGGTAAACAGCAATACACGGCTCCTCGAATACGTGGCAGAGAATCTTTGGGAACAGGGGGTTTTGCTATGGTCCGCAACCTGCTCCGCACTTGACTATCTCTTCAATCTGGCTTAACAAACCCCCTCTTTGCCTGCGCAGGACGGGAGTCGTGCGTATGGATAATGAGGTAAATTCGGGAGATAGAACAATTGTTCGAGAGCCTTCAAGACAGACTTGCCGATGCTTTTCAAAAATTCAGAGGCCAAAAACAACTTGACGAAGAAAACGTCAAGGCTGGTTTGCGTGAGGTGCGTCTCGCCCTTCTCGAAGCCGATGTCAATTTCAAGGTAGTCAAGGAATTCATCGACCAGATCAGGGAACGCGCCCTGGGCGAAGAGGTCATGAAGGGCCTTGATCCCGGCCAGCAGATTGTCAAGATCGTCAACGATGAACTGATCAAGCTTCTGGGTGGCGAGCAGCAGGATCTGGATCTCAAGGCAAGTCCGCTCAAGCTGATGATGGTCGGTTTGCAGGGATCGGGTAAGACCACCTCCTCTGGCAAGCTGGCCCTCTATCTTCGGAAGCAGCATGGCAGGAAGCCGTACCTTGTTCCCGCTGATGTCTATCGTCCGGCGGCCATTGAGCAGTTGACCACGCTGGCAAAGCAGCTTGATTGCCCGGTTTATCCGTCCGCCACGGACATGAATCCGGTGGACATCTGCAAGGACGCACTTGAAAAGGCCGAAGAACTCGGCTGTGATCTGGTGATCTTTGATACCGCGGGTCGGTTGCACATCGACGAACCCCTCATGGATGAGCTCAAAAACATCAAAGAGGCGTGCAACCCGCAGGAAATTTTGTTCGTGGCAGATGCCATGACCGGTCAGGATGCCGTGACCGTTGCCGATGCCTTCAATGAAAAGCTCGACATCTCCGGCGTGATCCTGACCAAGATGGACGGTGACGCCAGAGGCGGCGCAGCCCTGTCCATCAAGAGCGTGACCGGCAAGTCGGTCAAGTTCGTCGGTGTCGGCGAAAAGCTCAGCGAGCTGGAACTCTTCCATCCTGATCGCATCGCTTCCCGCATTCTCGGCATGGGCGACATGATGACCTTGATCGAGAAGGCCCAGACCGAGATCGATGAGGATGAAGCCAAGGCCATGGCCGAGAAAATGGCCAAAGCGGAATTCGATTTCGAGGATTTTCGCAGTCACATGCGCAAGATCAAGAAGCTCGGAAGCATGGAAGGGCTGCTCAAGATGATTCCCGGCATGGGTAATATCATGAAGCAGATGGGCAGCGATGTCTTGCCCGAAGACGAGTTGAAGCGGACGGATGCCATTATTTCCTCCATGACCATGAAGGAACGCCGTCAGCCCAAGCTCATCAACCAGAGCCGCAAGGAACGCATTGCCAAAGGTTCCGGTGTCACCGTAGGCGATGTCAATGCGCTCATCAAGAATTTCAAGCAGATGGGCAAAGTCATGCAGTCCATGATGGGCGGTGGCAAGAAAAAGGGCAAATTCGGTCTGCCCGGACTCGGTGGCGGTGCAATGCCGGATATGGGCGCACTCGGCGGTATGCCCGGAATGCCAGGAATGCCCGGCATGGAAGAAGAGAGCGGCAAGAGAGCCCTGTCCAAGAAGACGCTCAAGGCACGCAAGAAAAAGAAGCTGAAAAAGCAACAGCGCAAGAAGAAGAAAAAGTAATAGTGGAAATAAGGCAGCCCGAAATTGATTCTCGTCATTTCGGAGACTGTCGGGAATGGTCCAAGTGCAATGCTGCATCGGAAATCATTTTGCGGCAGGCAACGCGACAACCGGGCCGTTATCGACAGTCGGGGCTTGCAGAAGATAATCAACTTGCCAAGTAACAGGCAAAAACGTATTAACAATTTATTGGGGGTATAAGTACCATGGCTATGAAAATCAGACTGACCCGGATGGGTTCCAAGAAGCGTCCTTTTTATCGTGTAGTGGCTCTTGACAGTGCGACTCGCCGCGATGGACGTCCTGTGGAATTTCTTGGACATTTCAATCCGATGGTCGAGCCCAACGACATTAAGCTCGACATGGAAAATATCGAAAAATGGCTTGCCAAAGGTGCCCAGCCGAGCAATACCGTTCGTTCTCTGCTGAAAAAAGCCGGAAAGTAGCACAGTGCTTCTGTTCTCTGGCTTCTGATTGGCAGCTCAAGTTCAGGGTGCGGAAACGCGCTCACACCGGAGGGAGACGTCATGCTGAAAGAGATGATAGAGTACATTGCCAAGTCCCTGGTGGACAACCCGGACGAAGTAAAAGTTATGGAAGTCGAAGGTGAACAGACCTCGGTTATCGAGCTGAAGGTGGCCAAGGAAGACCTTGGCAAGGTGATTGGCAAGCAGGGCCGTACAGCCCGCGCCATGCGTACCTTGCTTGGCGCAGCCTCCACCAAAGCTCGGAAACGCGCTGTTCTGGAAATTCTGGAATAGCTTTATACGACCATGACAGTTTCACATTCTGCCAAGGGATTTGTTCCTGTGGGCGGGGTGGTTAAACCGCACGGAATTCGCGGGGAGTTTTGCATTAAAAGTAATGCAGACTCCCCGTCTATTTTCGGGAAAGTAGCCTCCCTCTACCTGCAAGACGGCCAGAAGCCCCCGGCACCCTTCACAGTCCGCTCCTGGCGGGAGCACAAAGGACTCGTTCTGCTGCAAGTTCAGGGCGTGGATGATCGCAACCGCGCTGAGGAGTTGCGGGGCATGACGGTGCTCATACGTGAGGATGATCTGCCCGAACTGGACGAGGGAGAGCAGTATCTCTATAAGATGATGGGCTGTCGCGTGGTGCTTGAAGACGGCACCGAAGTCGGCGTGCTTGAACATTTTTTCGAGAACGGCGAGCAGGAAGTCTGGGCCATTGTCAACGAACAGAAACAGGAGATTCTTCTCCCTGCCGTGCCGGAATTCGTGCTCGACATTGATCTTGATACCAAGATCATCACCATCGCGCCACCTGAAGGATTGCTTGATCTCTATCTGAGCCCCGCGCCTTCCAAGAAGAAAAAAAGCAAGCGGCCCGTTCACCAAACGAAAGCCAAACTCAGGCAGCCATGAATTTTCATCTCCTCAGCATATTTCCACATTATTTCGAGTCCCCGCTTTCTGCGGGGCTGATGGGCAGGGCCGTGGAAAACGGGCTGGTCAATCTCGATTACATCGACGTGCGTCACTTTGCGGGCGGTATCCACAAATCCGTGGACGACCGGCCCTTTGGCGGCGGACCGGGTATGCTGCTCAAGCTTGACCCCATGGTCAAGGCTCTGGAGTCCATAAAAACCCCAGGCCGGATCATGATGCTTTCCCCCCGTGGCAAGCCTCTTTCCCAGGCACAGACCCGTGAACTTTCTACTGAAGAGGACATCACGCTTATCTGTGGCCGCTATGAGGGCATTGATGAGCGTCTGCTGGATATTTATCCCATCGAGCTGGTCTCTGTGGGTGATTTCGTGCTCAATGGCGGCGAGGCGGGCGCGGTTTGCCTGATAGAGGCCGTCTCCCGGCTGTTGCCGAATTTCATGGGCCATGAGGATTCCGGCGAAGAAGAAAGCTTTTCCGCCGGGTTGCTGGAATATCCGCACTACACCCGGCCCGACGACTACGACGGCCTGACCGTGCCGGAAGTGCTGCGTGGCGGTAATCATGGCAAGATCAACCAGTGGCGGCGTGAGCGCAGTCTTGAGGCCACACTCAGTGACCGGCCTGATATCCTGCCAGAAGCCTTGTTGACCGTCGAAGACATAGATTATCTGCGCGATCTGCCCCGGACTCGGCTGGGCCGCAATCTGTACATCGCGCTGGTCCATTACCCGGTAGTCAACAAATTCGGGGAGAAAGTCGCGGTTTCCGTGACCAATCTCGACCTGCACGATATGTCGCGGGTGGCCCGGAGTTACGGTTTGGGCGGGTTCTACGCCACCACGCCCATCGAGGACCAGAAGGCTCTGGCCGAAAAGCTGCTGTCTCACTGGAAGGAAGGAGCTGGCAGTAAGGCCAATCCTGACCGGGCAGAGGCCTTTTCCAAAGTGAAGATTTTTGACGATATCGAGGCGGCAATCCTTGACATCGAAACACAAACAGGGCAATGTCCCCGCCTTGCGGCCACTTCAGCACGGCTGGATCGTCGCAAGGAGGCCGAGCCTGCTTTGACCTACGGGGAAATGCGCAAATGGCTTGAAAAAGCACCGGTTTTGCTTGTATTTGGAACCGGGCACGGCCTGGCTGAAGAAGTCCTAGGAAAAGCCGAGGGGATTTTGAGGCCGATCCGTTTTTTGGACGACTATAACCATCTGTCCGTAAGAAGTGCGGTTGCCATCACGGTTGATCGCCTTATCGCGGATGAGTTTTAGAAAATAATTTTCCGTTTGAGAAGGAGAATGTCATGAGCATTATCAAGAAAATTGAATCCGAGCACCTGCGTATGGATTTGCCTGCTTTCAAGGCCGGAGACACCATCAAGGTTCACTACCGGATCGTTGAAGGCGAGAAAGAGCGCATCCAGGTCTTTCAGGGTGCTGTCCTGCGTCGCCGCAAGGGTACCACCAACGCCAGCTTTACCGTCCGCAAGATTTCCGACGGTATCGGTGTCGAGCGCGTGTTCGCCACGAACTCCCCCTTTATCGACTCTGTCGAGATTTTGTTTGAGGGTAAAGTTCGTCGCAGCCGCATCTACTACCTGCGCAACCTCCGCGGTAAGGCCGCCCGCATCAAGTCCAAGCAGATCTGGGAATAAATTTTAGATAAGCGGTTATCTGCTTCGTTGCTCGGATAATCCAGACCCTCACGTAGGAAGACTACGCTTCGGTCCTGGATTATCCTCTTGCCTCACAGCTAACCACTTCTCCAAAATTTATCCGGGTTGTGGATAGAATTTGTGCCCGGAGCATCTTTGATGCTCCGGTCTTTTGTGGGTTGGGTGTGTTTTTTGTGGGATATGGATAGAACTCTGACACCTTATTCCTTTTCCTTATTCTTCCTCTTTTCTTCTCTTTTTCCATTCCTATTAAATGAAGATAGAGGGCAATCCCATGCGATATTTTTTTTAAAGAAGTACGCCCATCCCGGATGAACCAGAAAAAGGCAGAACCAAAGCGTATCCTTATACGTGAGGGTCTGACTTTTTCGCAGCATACCTTGGGCGTAAGTTCTTGTAACCCTCGAAAGACTCGGCAGCAATCGTGCATTTACCGGCAGTTTGAGAAAAGAGCTTGTGGCCTCGTAAGTTTTTGTGTATCAACGGTCTCCCGGTTGGAACTACCGGCATTTCAGGAACGCCCCGTTACAGCGGCCCTTATCTGCTAGGAAGTCTGATCGCGTGACCGTACCTAATACGATTTATAAAGGTTGACATGCGGGCTCAAAGTCCGTAAAAGTCCCCTTCTCAGTTTGCGCAAGGAGCATTTATAATGAAGACATATAGCCCTAAACCGGAAGACGCCAACCGCGAATGGTTGATCGTCGATGCCACAGACAAGATCCTTGGCCGTCTGGCCACCGAGATCACCACCCGTCTGCGTGGCAAGCACAAGCCTGAATTCGCCCCCCACATGGACATGGGCGACTTCGTCGTTGTCATCAACGCCGCGAAGATCAGGGTTACCGGACAGAAGCTCGACAAAAAGATTTACTACAAGCATACCAACCATCCCGGCGGTCTGAAAGAAAAGACCCTGCGCGAGATGTTGGCCAGAAAGCCTGAAAACGTCATCACCGCCGCAGTCAAAGGCATGCTGCCCAAGAACAAGTTGTCCTCACAGCTCCTCAAAAAGCTGAAGGTCTACGCAGGGAATGAGCATCCGCACGCTGCCCAGGCTCCCAAAACCATGGATATTTAATCGGGGATTATCATGAGCGATTGCACGTACAGCACTGGTAAAAGAAAAAACGCTATCTCCCGTACCCGCCTCTATGCCGGGACCGGAAAGATCACCGTTAACGGTCGTCCCTTTGAGGACTACTTCCCCCGCAAGACCCTGCAAATGGTTATCGAACAGCCGCTTAAGCTGACCAAGCTCATCGGCAAGTACGACATCAAGGCCAACTGCACAGGCGGCGGCGTGTCCGGTCAGGCAGAAGCCCTGCGCCACGGCATTTCCCGCGCCCTTTGCGTGATTGACCCCGAACTCCGCGCCGTCCTGAAGGCAGCAGGTCTCCTGACCCGCGATGCTCGCAAGAAAGAGCGCAAGAAGTACGGTCTTCGAGGCGCACGCGCCAGCTTCCAGTTCTCCAAGCGTTAAGCCGCTTACTCTGGAACACAATGACGACTCAGGTCGGTATCCGAAAGGATGCCGACCTTTCTGCGTTTGGCGGGAGATTAGTGCAACAACGCAGCAATCGGACTTTTATCAACAGCTTGAGTCCGGTATCTAAAAGGGTACTTTCCTTTTTTGGTTGCAAGATAGATTTCCTCCTTGGAGTCACGCCAATTATAAGAGTAATTCCTACCTAGAATTATAAAAGACAATCACTCCTTGCTCTTAAGCGGCCATTACTATTATATTACCGATATGCCTTCAAAAAAGAAACCACAGCCACGGATGCTTTTCGCTACTGACGACGGTGAGATTTTCGACCACCCGGACTTGTTGCTCATGTGCCGCAGAGGTGAAGAATTCGGTCTGCCCAGACCGGATGAGATCACACCCCTGCCCGCTGAATCAGAATTCTTCCTGCTGCCGGGACGGCATGCCATGGGCTACAATCCGGAGACCGGCCAGGCAGAGGTCATGGAAGAGCTGGCCGTGGCCGCATTTTCCAGCCCCGGCCATACGGTCACGGGCATTTCAGCCTATGATTCCGATCCAGATGCCCCGATCCTGCCCCTGCTATCTTACGGAGCCATCGGCTATGCCAACGGCAAATTCTGGGTGTGTGCCAAGAAAGTGGACGATGACAAACGTCAGGTTTTCAAGCACATCCCGCCCGACCGCATCGAAGCGGGCGCACGCCAGCTCATCACTGAAATGCCGGAAAACCGGCTCATCAATCATCTGGCCGGTTGCGCCCTGACCAGTGGCTGTCCCGCTGCAAAAAATCTTTCCCTGGGCCGTTTTGAGTGTCCGCTACCGACCGCACAGGGCTGCAATGCCGAGTGCATCGGTTGCATCTCACTCCAACGCGAAGACTCCGGCTTCCCGTCCCCGCAATGCCGCATCTCCTTCACGCCCACAGTCGATGAAATCGTCGAGGTCATGCGTCGCCATGAATCACGTGAACGCCGTCCCATCTTCTCTTTCGGTCAGGGATGCGAGGGCGAACCGCTGCTCGAAGCCGAACTCATTTGCGATGCCATCAAGGAATATCGCTCAGACGGCGGGACCGGCACCGTTAACATCAATACCAACGGCTCGCGCCATCAGGTCATGCCAGCCCTCAAGATCGCCGGGGCCAACTCCATCCGGGTCAGCCTCAATTCAGCCCGGCCCGGTCCATACGAAGCATACTACCGCCCCAAGAGCTACACCTTTGACGATGTGCGCGAAACCATTGCCAAGGCCCATGATGTCGGCCTGTTCGTTTCGCTCAACCTGTTCTACTTCCCCGGCATCACCGATACCGAAGAGGAATTCGCTGCACTCGTCGAACTCGGCGAAACCTGTAAGTACGATTTCATCCAGCTTCGTAATCTCAACCTCGATCCCGAACTCTACCTGAAACTGATGAAACCCTTCGGCCACAGTCCATGCATGGGATTCATGAATTTCAAGAAACGCCTCAAAAAAGCCCTGCCGTGGATTGAATACGGGTACTTCAACCCGTTTTTAGGGTAAGGATTGCCTCCGGCTGGCCCTTCCGGGGGACCA
>JAFLJW010000281.1 GCA_022712815.1 Pseudodesulfovibrio sp.
TAAAACGGAATTGAATTTACTTTCCAATGATTCTCGGTATATCCTCCCTCTTATGCCGATTGATAAAAAAAACGATTTTTGGGAACGGACCACGCTGCCCGCTGACCGTGGTACCAGACTGGATAAATTCTGGGGCCACGAGCTTAAAGATGAGGGCGTGTCCAGAGGCCGGGTCAAAGTCTGGATCGAAAGCGGTCTGGCCCTGGTCAATGGTCAGCCAGTGCTCAAGGGAAAGTACAGACTCCTGGGTCTTGAAAAGCTCTCCATCGGGGCCGCGGAGAACCAGGCCGGGGATGATGCGCCACAGGCGGTTCCGGGCGATCTGACAGCTCTTTTTGAGGATGAGCATGTTCTGGTCGTGGACAAACCGGCCGGACTGACCACCCATCCCGCGCCCGGGGAACCCGGTCCCACACTGGTCAACCACCTGCTGCACCAATGGCCTGACATCGCCGGGGACATCTCCGGCATGAGCGAGCAACGACCCGGCATAGTGCACCGGCTGGACAAGGACACCTCCGGCCTCATGGCCGTCACCCGGACCGAAGCTGACCGGCTGAAACTGGCAGCGGATTTTTCGCAGCGGCGGGTGAAGAAAGTCTATCTAGCCATCGTGCATGGGGTTCCCGTGTCAAAGACCGGCAAGGTCGGAAAGATAGATGCGCCCATCGGCAGGCATCCCACCCAAAAAACGCGCATGGCCGTGGTCGAAAAAGGGGGCCGAGAAGCCCGTAGCGACTACCGGTTGCTCTGGACCGGTCCGCGTGGTCTGGCGAGTCTGGTCGGTGTGCGTATCCATACGGGCCGCACACATCAGATCCGTGTCCACATGACACATATCGGCACTCCGTTGCTGGGTGATGGGACCTATGGTTCCCGCGAAAATGCCCTGTGGTCCAGGAGGCCCGACAAGCTGGCCGAACTTGCGCCGCGCCAGATGCTCCATGCCTTTTACCTTTCCTTTGCCCACCCGGAGTCAGGTCAGCAGATCACGCTCTGGCGCAAGCCGCCTGAGGATTTTTGCTCGCTCCTGAGTGGCCTTACCCGTGAGTGCTTGCGCGTGGGAATCGTGGGTATGCCGGGCTGCGGAAAGTCCGCCCTGCTCGGTTTCCTGCGCGACAAAGGGCTGCCGACTTTCAGTGCGGACGACAGCGTGGCGAGCCTGTACGGTCCTGACGGAGATGGTTCGGCCATGATTCTGCAACGATTCGGCGGAAAGTATTCCCTTGAAGACGGCGCAGTGGACAAGCCAGCCCTGTTTGAGGCCATGAAGCAGTCGGACAACCTGCGCCGCGAGGTCATGGACATGATTCATCCCATGGTCCGCCACGAGTGCGAAGAATTTTTCAAGGTTCATCGTGACGCACCTGTTGCCTTTGCCGAGATACCCCTTCTGCTTGAAGGCAACTGGCACAAGGACGGTCATGTGGATTTCGTGGCCGGTGTCAAATGCCCGGATACAAAGCGGACCGGAGAACTACGCGAAGCGCGTGGGATGAGCAATGAAGTGCTTGCAACGTTTGATTCATGGCAATGGCCCGAAGAGGAAAAGCTCAAGCAGTGCGACATCGTCCTTCGTAACGACAAAGGGCTGGACGCATTGAAGGCCGAGGCCAAAATGCTGCAAGAAAAGACAGCGGAGATTTTGCAACAGCGCGATGACGAATTCTCCCGCTGGCTTGAGGATTTGTGGCCCAGACTGGCCGAGGAATTCGACCAGCTTGCAGAGTCGTCTACGTGAGTGGATTAGGACCATTTCTTGATGAAATGATGCCTCCGGCGGCTGGGGAAGGAGAGGGAAAACCCCTTCCCCAGACCCCATCCCCTCCTTTTCCCTAAACTTTTTATATGCGCATTCGCGCGAATTGAGTCTATTTCAAGTGGAAATTGCTATCGTGAACCGTTCCTGAAGATTCCAACGCTCGACAAGCTCGGCCACCGAGGCCGGGACCAATGCTTTCCAGCCGTTGTTTTCACGGATGGCCTGCCGGACTTCGGTGCCGGTCAGCCCTTTTTCGGCAACAGTTTTTTCCCACATGACATGGGTTTCGAGGCCGAGGCTTTCCAGCCGTTTTTTCTTCTCATGCCCCCAGGCGTCATAGATGGTCAGGTAATAGATCGCATCCGTGGGAGCGTAGTTCTTCAGCAATACAGGACGGCAAATGGGCAGGGGAGTAATGGAAAAACTCTGAGTTGGAATTCCCGCTTCCATCAGGGCTGCGCGAATCATGCAGCTGCGTTCGTGGTAGGTCAGCGGGTTGTTTTCCGGGCATGACCGGGCCGGGTCGGTCGCTTCCGAGTCGGTCAGGTCCGGGGCAGGGTTGGTGATACCCACAATGAGATGGTCGCAAAGAGCCTTGCCCGCCAGCAGGTATTTCAAATGATCGTGATGGAGCACCTGAAAACGGCCATGTATGACACCTGTCGGATGGGGCATTGTTTTTCTCTACTTGGGTTCGAGAATAAAAGGATTGTAATCACCGGGCCAAAATTCCTGCTTCATGGGGGTATCGTGGATTCCCACCAGTCGCGCTCTGTCCAGATAATTCAAAATCATGTACATAATCTCGTCTCCGCGCATGGAGCCGAGGGCACCGCCTGCAACGCTGACTTCGTCGAACTGCTGCACAGTATCACGACGGACTCCGCCCCCCACGAACATGAGCGGCACAGGTTCGCCGGAATGAATCAAGGTGCCGCAACTCGGCGTGGAGTGATCGGCAGTGACCACCAGAAGCACGTCGTCATTGTTGATCAGTGAGTCGATGGATTCGTTCAACCCTTTGTCCAGTGATTCGATGGCCTTGACCTTGGCCTTGGGCTTTTTGGTATGCGCAGCCTGATCCGGGGCCTTGGTATGGACATGGATGAAATCGAATTCGTCAACACAACCGGCAGCGTGTTCGATACGCCGGGCCAGATCGTGACCCGGATCACGCGTGTCCCCGGCCTTGTGAAAGCTCATGCCGATATACTGCGCCAACCCCTTGTACATGACGCCGCTGGCGATCACGAGACCATGCAGACCGTAACGGTCTCGCATAGAAACGCACGGCATGAGTTGCCCGGCCCGCTGGGTGACGAGGCCGTTGATCATCGGCAATTTCTGCTTCACGCGAAGCTTGTTTTGCGGCTCGTTGCTCAACTGATGATAAGCCCAGCGGAGATAGGCGGTCAGGACTTCCGCGGTCCGTATGGTTGCCGGGTCGTCCCTAAACGAATCAAGCGGCTTTATTTCGGAGAGAAACCGTCGGTCCACCATGGGATTGGAGTCCGTGATATGGGGGGAAACATCGCCGCGCATGGTCAGGACGCTGAACAGGCCACCAGTTTTGTGCAGATCTATGCGGATACCGTCTTTTTCAAAATTCTCCAGTACATGGTAGAATCCATCTATCTCAGCCGGAGTGCCGCAGATGCGGTCATACTTGAGGATAAGTTCATTGTGCAGGGTCGGCAGGACACTGGTGAAATGGGCAAGCATGGCAACGTCGTCTTTCCCAAGCGGCACGTCCGCACCAATGGCCTCCAGCGGTCCTCGACCGGGAAATTCCTTCTTCTTGTTGCCGAACATGGTGAAGTGGGCGTTCTCACTCGGCAGGGGCTGGCCGAATTTGGCGGCGTGATACAGGCCTGTGCCACCCATGGCGGCCAGCCGGTCGAGGCAAGGCGTATGCGCAGCCTGAAGCGGAGTCTTGTGGTCCAGTTCCGGGTGGGAGCGATCGCCCAGCCCGTCAAGCAATATGAGTACGCATGTTTTTGGCATATATCTCTCCATCTTTCATCGGTCATTTTGTACGATCTGGTATAGATTTTTTCTATTCCATGCATGAACAGTATAAATACAAATTACTTGCCATGTACGATCAGTACGGGCATAATCTGTCCATGCTAATCGATCTTCATGTCCATTCAACCCATTCGGCGTGCAGCAATCTGTCGCCAGGGGATATTATTTCCAAAGCCAGGTCCAGAGGGCTGGACGGGGTATGCATTACCGATCACGATTCCACTGCTGTCTTGTCACAAATCTCCGAAGGATTCCAGCCCGACGGTCTGCTCATTCTGGTTGGCATGGAATACACCACACCACAAGGTGATTTCCTGATATTCGGTAATGTTGAAGGTATTCCAGTGAGACTTGACGCCCCGGCACTGCTGGCAAGCGTGCAACAATTAGGCGGAGCAGCCATTGCGGCCCATCCCTACAGAGGGTGGCGGCCAACAGATATAACGATCTTCGAGAAATCTTTATGCGCACTGGTGGAAGTGAAAAATGGTCGCAATAATCCTTTTGAGGATGGGTTGGCGGCGACCCTTGCCCTGAATTACGGATTGATCTCCGTAGCCGGTTCCGATGCTCACAGTCTGGCCGAACTAGGTGCCTACCCAACTCGTTTCACCGTCCCCATCGCAAACCGCGACGACCTTGTCCGGGCCTTGAATCAGGGCTGTTGCGAACCGGCATCAATATCCGCTCAGGTTGCCTGATCCCCTCGCTGACAGAAATTTTCGCACGTCTGTCTTCATCAATATGGCGTAGGATAGACTGGGGGAAAAAAGAAAAGAGCTTTATAGCTACCCAAGCGTGACGGTAAAACCTTTGTCGCACAATTCTTTCACACTCACGGCACCTTCGCGCAGAATTTCCAGTCGGCTGGAGCTGTGCACTCGAATCACCGTTGACGGACTGCCGCCCTTGGGCCATGGCGGGTCAAAATAGACTGCTCCGACTTTTTCGAGCAAATCCGGGGCGATATCTTCGGGATGAAAAACTGGTGGTTGTCCACTCACGTTTGCGCTGGTGGCGACAATGGGTTTCCCAAGCCGTCTGGAAAGCTCGGAGGCAAAAGGATGCCCACTCCAGCGAACGGAAACATAGCCATCATCATCGGAAAGGATGTCAGGAAGGGTCGGCAATGCCTTGACCAATATGGACAGCGGACCGGGCCAGAAAGAACTGATAAGGCCCTTGGAGAATTCCAGATCATCACAGGTCACGACAGCCAGCATATCCACTCCCCCGATAATCACGGGCAGCGGCTTGATCTTGGGACGCGCCTTGATGGAGATCAGCTTCTTGCAGGCAGCTTTGGCGGTCGCATCACAACCAATGGCGTACAACGTTTCCGTAGGATAAATCACGACATCGCCTGCTTCCATTGCCTTGAGTAAATCGAGCAAGAATCCCTCCATTTATTGCAATATCCCAAACCGATGAAACGTCAAAAAAATAATGATTCTAGCGGAGTTGTATACCTGAACCCAATCTCTTTCAATGAAAAAGAACTATTCAAACAAATGAGTTAACGTTGATACCATTCCGTTTTGAGCTGCTCCATTTCTTCAGGAGTGAACGAAGGCGTATCGTACATACCTGCGGCCTGCCGCTGGGAAAAAGCCTGATAGAGAATAATCGCCGCCGCAACCGATACGTTGAAACTCTGCACCATACCCTGCATGGGGATGTAGATTTCATCCGGCACCAGTTCGGCCAGTTCGGGAGAAGTTCCCCGGTGTTCATTGCTCAGGATAATCGCCGTGGGTCTGGTGAAATCAAAATCCATGACAGGCCGGGCCGTCTCGGAAAAACCGGTCCGCAAGACCTGCCCACCATCCCGTCGCAACTGATCGACCATCGCCTTTGGGTCGATATGGCGAGTACGTTGAATCCATTTCTTAGCCGATGCGGAACTCTTCTTGCCAAGGTCAGGCCATTGGGCAGTCGTATAATAGAGATGCACCTCGGCTACTCCAAAGGCATCACAGCTTCTGAGGACAGCCGAAACATTGTGCGGGTCCCAGATGTTGTCCATGACCATCGTCAGATTCTTTTGCCGCCTGGCAAGGACCAAATCTATCCGTTTTTTTCTCTTTTCCGTTATATCTTTCGGCATGCCCGGCTTGGTACCAGCTTGGACACTGATTTAGCAAGTGTTGATTAAACTTTGGAAGGTCAATGCATTATTATTTGCTATCATCATATTGACTTTTTTCCCGATTACATAGGAAAAGGGTAATAGAAATTCTTTTTTCCCATAAATCAACCAGGGGACCCTGATGCGTGCACTTATTGTCGAAGATGAATTTCTGAGCAGAAAAATACTGCGGTCATTCCTCATGACTCTGTTTGAGGTGGACATAGTGGTCAATGGACGCGAAGCAGTCGAAGCATTCAGATTGGCCCACACGGACGCACAGCCCTACGACTTGATATTGATGGACATCATGATGCCTGAGGTGGACGGCATCGAAGCCTTACAAAGAATTCGCAAAATGGAAGGAAAAGAAGACCTGCGTCCCAAGGTCAAGGTTATCATGACCACAGCACTTGACGATCCGCAAACAGTCATCAAAACCTTCTACGACGGCGAGGCTTCCGCATACATTGTCAAGCCGGTCGCCAAGGACAAGCTCTATAACGAACTGGAAAAACTAGGACTTCTGAATAAATAAAGTAAGGACACCAATGAGTGAAGATCCCATGGTCGAAGAGTTCTTCTCGGAGCTCAATGACAAATACTACCCTCAGGTGATGGAAGGGCTTGAAATGCTGGAAGGCGACAATGTCGGCGAAGGCATTGAGATTCTTTCGCGACCCCTGCATACCATCAAAGGCGTGACCGGATTCATGGCCGGCTTTGAAGAGGCATCCCATTTCACGCACAAGATCGAAGATTTCCTGAAGAAAGTACAAGCAGGTGAAGTCGAATCCTCATCCGACAATCTCACTTTGCTCTCGCGTGGCATCAACATGATATTTCAGGTCCTTGAGCAACTCAGGGACGGCAGTCTTGATGAAGAGGAACAGGAAGAGGTCCTCACGCTCATCAAGAATGCAGACAGCAGCGGCCAGACCGAGGTCGAAGCCGTGGGGGAAGGAGTTGATGTGGAGATCAGGGACGGCGTGAACATCATTCGGGTCAAGGACCCGCGCGTCCACCTCGACAATCAGACCACGGCGATCATATCAGCCATACTCGTCATTGAGCCGGGCGACAGCATCCTGCTCGACCTCTCGCAGGTTATGACCTTTGGCTCCGCAGCATGGGGAAAAGTGGCAAGCATGGGCACGACCTTCAAGATCGCCGCCTGCGGCCTGACTTCGGATGCCAGACAGACATTGTACGCTTGGGGATTTGACAACATCATCTCGATTTACACGGACGAAGACACATATTTCACCACGCAATAAGAGGAAAACATGCAGGACAGCATCATACAGTGCATTGAGGACATAGAAAAACAGATCCTTGACGTGAACGCCACCGGCGAAGGAGCCGGGGAAATCGTCGATGCACTTGGTTTGTCCCATATGAACCTCTCTTCAGCTGGTGTCATCGCCATTCTGGACATGTTCATAGACGGCATCACACCGGTCAACAGCGATATAGTCACCGCCATGCTCGGCATCTGTGAAGCTCAGAAAAAGTTCTTTTTCGCATTGGGCGGGCTACTGGATGGCGGAGCCGAAGCCCTCGGCAAGATAAAAACAAAGTCCGCTCCTGTCGCAGAAAAAATGGAAGATGAAGCCGAGGCTGCCAAGGCATTTGAAGAACCTCCCACAGCCACAGTTGAAACCGAACAGCCCGAAAAAGAAAAGGCAGAACCGGCCAAGGCTGAAAAAAAACCGCGAACCAAAACCGACCGCGCTCCTGCGCCGCAGGCCATATCATCCATCCGCGTCGGGACCGACAGGCTGGACCGGGTCATCGAATTGGTGGGCAAGCTCATGGTCACATACGCGGTCATTGCTCAGGGCGGCACGCAGAATCTCACTCAGGTGACCGCATCCCTGCGAGAACTCGATAACGTCATCAACAACCTCCAAAGGGAAGTCAACGCCATCAGACTGGTGCCGCTCAAGCAAATCTTCATGCCCATGCACCGTCTGGTAAAAAGCCTGAGCCAGAAGATAGGCAAGAAGCTCGAATTCCGAGTCGAAGGTGATGATCTGGCACTGGACAAGACCATTGTCGAATGTCTCAATGAACCATTGGTCCATTTGCTCAGAAATGCCGTGGACCATGGAATTGAAATCCCTGATGACCGCAAGGCCGCCGGAAAACCCGAAAGCGGCAACGTGACTCTGTCAGCCTGGCGCAAGGGCGACAACGCCTACATCCAGATCAAGGACGACGGCAAGGGCCTCGACCCGGACAGAATTCTAAACAAAGCCATTGAAATGGGTCTGGCCGATGCCGAAGAGGAATACGAGACCAGTGAGATCCTCCAGTTCGTGCTCCAGTCAGGATTTTCCACTGCCGAAACCATCACCGATGTCTCCGGGCGCGGTGTGGGCATGGATGCCGTTATCAACGCCATCCGCGTCACTCTGGATGGCGATATCGACATCGAAAGTCATCTGGGCAAAGGGTCGGCATTCACCATATCCATCCCTCTGGACCGCTCGGCCAACGAGGGTATCGTGAATGCTCTGGTCTGCAAGGTCGGCGGCGAAACATTCATCATCCCCAGCCGCGATGTGATGGAGATTTACATGCCCCGTGCCAACGACGTGGTCCTTCTGCCCGATGGCCGCGAAACCGTGGATGTTCGCGGCGAGGTCCACTCACTCCTCAGACTGGCCGATCTGCTCGGCCTGACCGCGGAGCAGGACGACATAGAATGGGCACAGACCATCGTGGTCCGCGTGGGCGACTACAAGGCCGCAATACTGGTGGATGAAGTCCTCAAACAACAGCAGGTGGTCATCACCGGATTCACCATTCCCCTCGACGAACTTTTCAACATCCCCATCCTTGGCTACGGCATGATGGGCGAATCAGATGCTCTGGTTCTCGACACCGAAAAGATGCTCCAGCACTTCCAGCAACGCATCCAAGACAAAGCAAATAGCACCTTGACATAAAGTCTGGGCCAAGCATAAATACAAGCTGTTCAAAAAGGTGTGCGCGCAAGGTATGAAAAAAGAGCAAAACCGATGTGTAATTTTCTACGCAAAGATTTGATTTTTTTGAAATAACTCAGCAGTAAAACCTTTTTAAACAACTAGCCTTCAGGTGTCCTTTTGGACTTGATAGGGAATCCCGTGTGAATCGGGAGCGGACCCGCCGCCGTGACGCTCTGCCAAACTGTTTTCACTATGCCACTGGATACAATTCTGGGAAGGCGAAAGCATCAGGAGCCAGCCGGAAGACCTGCCTGGAGATTACAAAGGTTTTGCCTCGATGGCACGAGGGCTTGCCATCATTGGTACTCTGAAGGGAAAAAACGGTTCCTCTTCCTCCTGAATTCGTGGAGAAAGAGGGTTTTGCTTTTCCTGACAAACACGCCCCTCCATAGCGGAGGAATCATGATCCTTTCCAGGCTCAATGTTACTTTCACAGCACTTTTGTGCGCACTTGTTCTGCTCGTTTCCGTACCGGCCACGGCCAGTCACCATGAAGAAGGCCCGGTCAAAAAGGCCATTGTGCTGGCTGCCTTTGGCACGTCCTACCCCGATGCCCTGCAATCCATCCTGAACATTCAGGCCAGAATTGAAAAGGCCAACCCCAACATTCCGGTCAAGCTCGCTTTCACCTCCAGCATCATCCGCGACATCTGGCAGGAACGCCAAAAAGATGCGGCCTGGCAAAAAGCCAATCCGAGCGTCCCAAGGGAAGTGCTCGTTGTCAAGAATCCGCTGGCAACCATCGCGGATTTGCAAAATGACGGCTACACGGACATCGCGGTCCAGTCCCTGCACGCCTATGCAGGTGAGGAGTTCGCAGATCTCAAGCAGTTGATGATCGGCCTGCGCTCCATCTGTACGGTCAAGGCAAAGTCCATCCCGTTCAAACGGCTCCGTCTGGGCCGTCCGGCACTGGGATTGCCCGGTGATGTCTACCCCTATACCGACGACATCGCTGTGGCTGTGTCCGCGCTGAAAACAGATGTCGAGCAAGCCAGGAAAAAGAATGCCACACTGGTCTACATGGGCCACGGCAACGACTTCTACTCCACCGGCATCTATGCCGAATTCCAGCGTGAACTCCAGAAGGCATACAAATACCCCATATTCATCGCCTGTGTGGAGGGATTCCCCAACTTTGACGACCTGCTGACGGTACTGAAGCAGTCAGACAAGAAAAACGTCCTCATGAAACCGCTCATGATCGTCGCTGGCGATCACGCCTCCAACGACATGGCAGGTGACGAAGATGATTCATGGAAAGTCATGCTGACCAAGGCAGGCTTCAAGGTCACAACAGAGATGCGCGGACTGGGCATGCTCAACACGTGGGCCGACATCTACGTCAAACACCTGAAAGAGGCCAACGCCCAAACCCACATGCTCCCATAGGAAGAACATGACCGCCGTTTCCCGCATCCAAACCGCCCGTGCCGGGCTGATAATCGCACTGCTCGCCATATCCCTTGGCGTGCTGGTCGTCATCGCCACAGGCATGGGATTCATCCCCATCGCACCGGGTGAAATACTCGGCGCGTTGTGGGATGGCCTGCGGGGGGCGGCGGATTCTATCGACCCATTGCACCAGAGCGTCATCCTCGAAGTCCGTTTGCCGCGCATCCTGACAGCGGTATCCGTGGGCTTCGGACTGGCCGTGGCAGGCACGGTTTTTCAGGGGCTGCTGCTGAACCCGCTGGCTGACCCGTTCACTCTGGGCGTGTCGTCGGGCGCAGCTTTCGGAGCGGCTCTGGCCCTGTTGCTCGGCCTGACCTTTTTCGGCTCGACCACGCTCTGTGTCATGGCTTTTGCCGGGGCAACGATCACGCTTTTCGCGGTCATCGGCATATCCGGACGCGATGGGGAACTGTCTCCCACCAATCTCATCCTGTCGGGCGTCATCGTTTCCGCCATTCTGTCGGCCGGACTCAGCTTCATCAAATATCTGGCAGACGAGCGCGTGGCCGTTATTGTCTTCTGGCTCATGGGCAGCTTTGTCTCCCGCACCTGGAACGATCTCCTGCTCACAGCCGGGGTCGGATTGGCAGGCTTTGCCGTCTGTCTCTACTATTCCCGCGACCTGAACATCATGAGCCTTGGAACACGCTCGGCCAAAAGCCTTGGCGTGGACACGGGCAGAACCCGCATGATCCTGTTGCTGACCGCCTCGTTGATCAGCGCGGTCTGCGTCTCGGTATCGGGCATCATCGGCTTCGTGGGCCTGATCATTCCGCACCTGATGCGTTTCGTGGTCGGCCCGGAAAATCGCTGGCTGCTCCCGGCATCAGGCTTTGGCGGGGCCATTTTGCTCCTCACAGCCGACACCCTGACCCGCGCCGTGCTGCCGCACGAAGTACCCATCGGCGTACTCACCGCCCTCATCGGCGGACCGGTGTTTTGCTGGATTTTCAGCCGCACCCGCTCCGGGAAACGACATGGATAGCGTCATATATGACATCAAAAAAGTGTGCTTCGGTTACGGAAACACACGCATCCTGCACGACCTTGACCTGACCTTCGAGCCGGGCATGCTCCACGCCATCGTCGGTCCCAACGGCAGCGGCAAATCCACCTTGCTCGATCTCATGTCCGGCCACCTCATGCCGACCAGCGGCAGCATGAAGATCAGCGGCACACCCGTCAGCGACCACTCCTCCCCAAGGCTGGCCCGGCTGATCGCGCTGGTGCCGCAGGAATTCGATTTCAATTTTCCTTTTTCGGTGTTCGATGCCGTACTCATGGGCCGTCATCCGCATATTCCACGCTTCTCCCATCCATCAGATAAAGACATGTCACTGGTTGACACGGCCATGAAAAAAACCGATACCGCCCACCTCGCTGACCGTATTCTGGCCGAGCTGTCCGGCGGCGAAAAACAGCGGACCGTTTTTGCCCGCGCCCTGGCCCAAAACACACCGGCACTGCTTCTGGATGAACCGACCGCGTCCATGGACATCCGGCACACCCTGGTTGCCATGACAGAACTTAAACGACTGGCCCGAAAGGAAAACCGGACCGTTATCACCGTGCTTCACGACCTCAATCTGGCGGCTGAATTTTGCGACCGGATAATCATGCTGAACAAAGGACGCATCCACGCTCAGGGCACTGTCGCCGAAACCCTTACAACTGACACCATCCGCGATGTCTTCGGAGTCCATGCCGACTTCATCGACACACCAAACGGACTACACATCTCATACGGAATCAAGGAATTGCCTTAATGCGCTTACTCTGCACTCTCCTCTTCACGCTCATGTTCTTCTCCCCCGCTCTCGCGCAAACGATCATCGACGACTCTGGCCGGACCATTCAATTTGACCGCCCGTTCACTCGTATCATCTCCCTATATGCCGCCCACAGCGAAAATCTTTTCAACCTGCGACTTGACGATGAGATCATCGGCGTGACCAAAAACGAGGATTATCCACCATACGCTCTGGAGAAACCAGCGTTCAATTCCCGCGACGATGTGGAACGTTTCTTGTCCGCCAAACCCGACCTCGTCCTGATCCGGCCCATGCTGGACCGGGGCCATGCCCAGCTCTGGGCCGCCCTCGAGCGCAACGGCATCACCGTGGTTTCCCTGCAACCCAACACCATCGACGAAATGTATGGCTACTGGCGGACTCTGGCCAGACTGACAGGCCGTGAAGTGGAGGCGGAAATCATGGTCGCGGATTTTCAGGAAAAACTGACCCAAATCAAACAACGGCTGAAAACCTTCCCGGAGGATGAACGACCCGGAGTTTTCTTCGAGTCCATCCACAGCAAGCTTTCCACATTTTCACCCGGCTCCATGCCGCTATTCGTCCTCGAAATGGCTGGCGGCAAGAACGTGGCCGAAGATGCCAGACCGAGACGCGGCACCAATATCTCTTCCTATGGTCTGGAACGAATTCTTTCCAAATCAGCCAAAATCGATGTCTATCTGGCGCAATACGGCGTCATGAACGAGGTGGAGATCAAAACCATTGCCAATGGACCTGCCGCCTCACGACTCAAGGCGGTCCGGGACCGCAGAGTTTTTCTGGTGGACGAGAAACTGGTCTCGCGCCCGACCATGCGGCTTTTGACCGGCATCAACACCGTACACAGACTGCTCCACGAAACAGCCTCGCATTGACCATAAACCGGAAAAC
>JAFLJW010000457.1 GCA_022712815.1 Pseudodesulfovibrio sp.
TTTACCGAAGGGCATTACCTTAAAGAATCTCAATTGGCGTTTATAACAGTTTCGCGCCTGAATCAGGCGATTGCAGCAGGGCCAACCGGTCGGCTGACCTGAATATACGGAGGACTCTCCTTTGAACAACCATATGAAAAATCTTGTAATCTGGGCGATCATATTCATTATGATGGTTGTCCTGTTCAACCTTTTCAACCAACCTCTTGTCCCCAAGGATACGCCGTCCTATAGCGAATTCCTAGCCATGGTGGACAGCGGAGGCGTGTCCCAGGTGAAGATTCAGGGACCGAGAATCTCCGGTGTCAAGACTTCTGGCGAGTCATTCCAGACCTACGCTCCTGAAGACCCGAAGATGATCGACATCCTGATCAAGAAGGGCGTTGAGGTGAATGCCGAGCCGCCGGAGGAATCTCCCTGGTATCTTACATTGCTTTTGTCCTGGTTCCCCATGTTGCTGCTCATCGGCGTCTGGATATTCTTCATGCGCCAGATGCAGGGTGGCGGCGGTGGTGGTGGTCGCGGAGCCATGAGCTTTGGCCGCTCCAAGGCCCGTCTCATCAGCGAAGATATTGCCAAGGTCACCTTTGATGACGTTGCCGGTGTGGATGAGGCCAAGGAAGAGCTTGTCGAGATCGTGGACTTTTTGCGTGAACCCCGCAAATTTACCCGGCTTGGTGGTCGTATCCCCAAGGGTGTTCTTCTGGTGGGTGGTCCCGGTACGGGTAAGACGCTTCTTGCGCGGGCCGTTGCCGGTGAGGCTGATGTTCCTTTTTATTCCATTTCCGGTTCCGACTTTGTCGAGATGTTTGTGGGCGTTGGCGCATCCCGTGTCCGTGATCTTTTCGCACAGGGCAAAAAGAATGCTCCATGTCTTATCTTCATTGATGAGATTGACGCCGTTGGCCGTCAGCGTGGCGCGGGGCTTGGTGGCGGACATGACGAGCGCGAACAGACTCTCAACCAGCTGCTTGTCGAGATGGACGGCTTCGAGTCCAACGAGGGCGTAATTCTCGTTGCGGCCACCAACCGTCCTGATGTGCTTGATCCGGCTTTGTTGCGTCCCGGTCGTTTCGACCGTCAGGTTGTCGTTCCCAGTCCTGACCTTCGTGGTCGTGAGCGTATTTTGCAGGTACACAGCCGCAAGACCCCGCTCTCTTCCGAGGTTGACCTTGAAATTCTTGCTCGTGGCACTCCTGGTTTCTCCGGGGCCGATCTTGAAAATCTGGTCAACGAAGCCGCCCTGGCTGCTGCCAAGCTCGGCAAGGATCAGGTTGAGATGAGCGATTTTGAAGAAGCCAAGGATAAGGTCATGATGGGCGGTCGTGAGCGTCGCAGCATGATTCTTTCCGACGATGACAAGAAGACCACGGCCTACCACGAGGCGGGTCATGCCCTGATCGCCAAGCTCCTGCCCGGTACCGACCCTATTCACAAGGTTTCCATTATTCCTCGTGGCCGTGCGCTCGGTGTCACCATGCAGTTGCCCGGCGAGGACAGGCATAATTATTCCAAGGATTTCCTTGAAAATAACATGGCCGTCCTCATGGGCGGACGTGTTGCCGAATTGGTTGTGCTCAATCAGCTCACCACCGGTGCCAGTAATGACATTGAACGCGCTACAAAGACTGCTCACAACATGGTTTGTCTGTGGGGCATGAGCGAGAAGCTTGGGCCTCTGAGCTATGGAGACAGTCAGGAGCAGGTTTTCCTTGGCAAGGAATTGATTCATAATAAGGATTATGGCGAAGATACCTCGCGACTGATTGATGGCGAAGTTCGCTATTTTGTGGACGCGGCCCTTGAAAAGGCAACACAACTGGTCAAGGATAATCTGGATGCTTTGGAAGCCATCGCCCAGGCATTGCTTGATCGTGAAACCATCACTGGTGCGGAAATTGATATTCTGATGAAGGGTGAAACCTTGCCGCCGCTGGAGCCTGTCAAGAGCAATGGCGGGACAAGCGGGGCTCCTTCGTCCGGTAGTCCTGCTTCCGGTTATACTGCGGAAGGCAAGTCTGTGGATGCATCCGGTCCCGGCTATACTCCCGTCAGTGAAGAAGAAGCTGGCAAGGATGATGATTTTATCCTTGAAGAAGAGGACAAATCAGCTCTGGCCGACGACGATGAAGACAAGAAACTCCAGTAGGACGACAACAGAATATTGATCATGATTGATACTACGTGGACACTGAAAGGGGGCAAGGTCTTGGGACCGGCCCCCTTTTTTATTGCCGGGGTGGTCAATGTGACCCCGGATTCCTTTTATGATGGCGGCGGCCATGGTGATGCTGATTCCGGTATCACCCATGGGATTGAACTGGCCCGTCAGGGTGCGGACATCCTTGATGTTGGCGGTGAATCGACAAGACCTTACGCCGATCTGGTAAGTGAAGCCGAAGAGCTTGAGCGTGTGGTGCCGGTGATTCAAGGACTGGTTGCGGCCGATACCGGGTGTGTGGTGTCCGTGGATACGTACAAGGCCAGGGTTGCTGCTCAGGCTCTGGACGCCGGGGCTGATATCATAAATGACGTGTCCGCTTTCGGGTATGACCCGGAGTTGCTGGACGTAATAGCCCAGTACAAGCCGGGGTACGTGCTCATGCATAGTCTGGGACGGCCCGAAGAGATGCAGGATGCGCCAGGTTATTTGAATGTGATTGAAGAAATAATGGCTTTTTTTGATGAAAAGCTGGAGATTCTGGATAAGGTCGGGTTGCCAATGGACCGGGTGGTGCTTGATCCGGGTATCGGGTTTGGCAAATTGCTTGAGCACAACCTGACCATTCTGCGGGAGATAGAGCGGTTCGAGAGCCTTGGTCTGCCACTGTATATGGGGCTTTCCAACAAGTCCATATGGCAGGGACTTCTCGGACTTGAAATTGATGAGCGACAAAACGCCACTCAGGTGGCGACTGCTCTCATGGCGGCAAAGGGCGTGCCTATTCACCGTGTTCATGAGGTGAAATCTGCGCGGCAAACATTGACCATTGTTCGGGAATTAGCGTAGTCAGAATTATGTTTGAGCTTTTCGGAATCCAAGTTACCTGGCGGGTGCTGCTCGATATCGGGCTTGTTGCCTTCATATACTATAATCTTATTGTTCTTGTGCGTGGAACACGCGCCGCTGCCGTGCTTTACGGTTTGGTGGTTGTGCTTGTCGTTTACTACATTTCTGACCTGTTCAATCTTTATACGCTCAATGCTTTGCTTGGCGAATTTTTGACATCGTTATTCCTTGTGGTTGTCATTCTTTTCAGGGCTGATATCCGTACGGCCTTGTCGCGAGTCGGCACCAAGCGGTTCTGGTCAAAATCGAAGTTCAGGGATGATACGCTGGATCAGTTGACGTTGGCGGTCATGAACATGTCGAGTTCAAGTACCGGAGCGATTATCGTTATTGAAAAGAATGTCCCTCTGGGTGATATCATCGAGCGTGGTATCGAGCTTGATGCCAAGGTGAACAAGGAACTGATCGAAACTATTTTTGTGACTGAAACATTGCTGCATGACGGAGCTATCATTATCCGCCGTGACAGGATCGTGGCTGCTGCCTGCATCCTGCCTTTGTCATCCAAACTCAGAGGACAGCCCATGTACGGCACCCGGCACAGGGCGGCTCTTGGCATCAGTGAAGGATCTGATTCCATCACCGTGGTTGTGTCCGAAGAACGCGGAGAGGTCTCGGTGGCCATGAACGGACGACTGACCACAAGCCTGGACGAAATCAGGCTGAGACGTGTGCTCAAAAACGCTTTGGGACGATAGAATGAAAAATTGGCAAACTATACTGTTATCCCTTGCCCTGGCTATCTTTACCTGGTTCCTTGTCACAGGCCGCGGCGTTGTTGAAACCTGGGTTGATATGCCGGTTGTCATGACCAATCCGCCGGAAGGATTGATTATTGAAGACGGGTTGGTGGACAAGATTCAGGTCCGGCTGCGTGGTCCCAAGGGGTTGGTCGGCAATCTGTCTTCCCAGAATCTGACCTATCCGATTGATGTCAGCAAACTCAAGATAGGCGAGCAGGTGGTGGATATTGATTTTTCCAAGATACCCTTGTCATCGACCTATGAAATTATTGAAGTCAAACCGAATCGGCTGAATCTCAAGGTCGATCGGCGCATAACGAAAAAGATTGGTGTTGAGGCGGCCTGGTCCGGCAAGATCAATCCGGACTATCAACTTCAGGAAATTATGGTCTCACCTGATCTGGTCGTTATCCGTGGTCCTGAAACCATGCTTCGCAAGATCATGAAAGCCAAGGTTGTCATGAAGGAAGATTTTCCAGAAGACGTACCCATATCCTGGGGCGAGAATGTCGGTCTTGAGCTTCCTGATAAAATCGAGGCTTCACCGGGACAGGTGCGTGTGGAAGCCTTTTTCGGGCCGAAGACTCGTCAGGTATGGGTCAAGTTGCCTCTTGAAGTGCAAGCTCCCGAAGGCTACAAGATCTCAGTTGCGCAAGACTTCGTGCGGCTGCTGATCGAGGGACCTATTTCACTTTTCCGTGACAATGAGTATCGTAATGATATGGTCGCCAAACTTGTCTTTGGCGATGAGGCGGTTCCCGGAAAGTTCGATTTGGAATATGATGTGGTCCTCCCGGAGGGCTGTAGGCTGGACAAGAAAAATCCTGAGACTGTACAAACTATCCTGAAGAAAAAATAAAACCGCTTTTGGCGGTAATTCGGAGCGATCCATGAAGCAGAGGCTTTTCGGAACCGACGGACTGCGTGGGCAGGGCAATATCTTTCCCATGACGCCGGAAATAGCACTTAGGCTCGGACTGGCGGCTGGGCAATATTTCCGCAACGGATCACAACGTCATCGTGTGGTCATTGGCAAGGACACCCGTTTGTCCGGCTATGTCTTTGAGACTGCGCTGACATCCGGACTTTGCGCCAATGGGATGGACGTTTTTCTCGTCGGTCCCATGCCCACTCCGGCCATTTCATTTTTGACACGCAATATGCGTGCTGACCTTGGCGTGGTTATTTCCGCGTCTCATAATCCATTTATGGACAATGGAATCAAATTTTTCGATCGCAATGGTTTCAAGCTGCCCGACGAGGTTGAGGACGAGATCAGCGCACTGGTCCTGGCCGACAATCCGCAGTGGGATTATCCAGCCCCGGAGAACATTGGCCGCGCCCATCGCATCGAGGACGCTCGCGGACGGTATATCGTTTATCTCAAGAACAGTTTTTCGCAGAAATTGACGCTCGACGGCACAAAAGTCGTTCTTGATTGCGCCAATGGTGCGGCTTACGGCGTTGCTCCCGATATTCTTGAGGAGCTGGGTGCCGAGGTGGTCAAGATAGGTGTGAAG
>JAFLJW010000377.1 GCA_022712815.1 Pseudodesulfovibrio sp.
GTCTTGGGCGTATGGCCGGCACTTTTCTGAAAATAGGACGCAAGCCTCCTGCGAAGTCGCTTGGCCTTGCCCACATAGATGATTCTCCCACGTCCATTTTTCATCAAATAGACACCGGAAGAGTCTGGATAATCGGCGGCAAAAAATTTGAACTCTTGACCCATGGCAGTGTGGTTTTTTTTCAACAGCAAAATTGCTAAAGACACCATACTGTATTTTTGAACACAAATCATCACCAACATTATTCGAGTTAACCATCTGTATTTACAAAGATCATTGAAAATTAAAAGAATCCGAAAGTACAGTTTTTTGCACGGTAAAAAAATTTTTACTTTCTTCACTTTTTCCGCCACACCCCCTTGCCAAAACCATTCAACCTGGGTTAAAGAGAGTATCAGTTTAGGCGTCTACTTGGTTTTCAACCGCAAAAGAAGGAAGATTTATTATGAAACGTTTGACTCTGCTCGCAGTCGCCCTGGTCATGGTACTGGGCATGGCTGCATCCGCATCCGCAGCACCTGAAGTTGCCATCTCTGGTAACCTTCTGGTCAACGCTGTCTGGAAAGACAACTGGGCCTTCAAAGCCAAAAATAAAACTGACAATAACCACGAAGGATTCACCGTTTACGAACGTGCTGACTTGTACTTCACCATCACAGCCAACGAGAACCTGAAAGGTGTTCTCGGCCTGCGTTCTGACAAAGGACAGTGGGGCAAGGGTTCTTTCGCTAACGATGCCCCCGGTGGTGGTGTTTCTGGCACCAACGGTTACGGCCTGTCCATCCGCGATGCTTACATCGACTTCAACTGGCCTGGTAGCGCTGTGAACGTCAAAGCTGGTGTCATGCCTGTTTCCCTGCCCGCCGCTGTGGGTGG
The DNA here is from genome assembly GCA_022712815.1 of Pseudodesulfovibrio sp. GTDB lineage: Bacteria > Desulfobacterota > Desulfovibrionia > Desulfovibrionales > Desulfovibrionaceae > Pseudodesulfovibrio. The sequence continues at coordinate 877 of JAFLJW010000377.1, forward strand.
TGGTTCCATGATCCAGAACGCACGCGCTGGCGCTGCTTTCGTTTCCACCGCTTTCACCGACAACGTCAGCCTTCTGGCTGGTTGGGCTCGTCTGAACAATGGCAAGACCGCTACAGCAGGCTCTCGGACCAACGTTGATGCTTGGATTGTTGCATTGCCCCTGACCTTTGAAGGCTTCAGCATGTCCCCTTATGCTGTTTTCGCTCCTCTCGGTAAGGACGTTAATGCCATAGGCGGTCTGAGGACTCTTTCTCCCGGCAACGCTACGAATGCTGACACCAGCGTCAAAAGCGCGTACTGGGTTGGTTCTGACTTCACCATGGACCTGTTTGATCCCTTCGTCCTGAAAGCTGACTTTGCATATGGTAAAGTTACCGGCGAGTCCTCTTCTGCTAACCGTTCCGGTTGGTTGTTTGACACAGCTCTCGAATACAAGGGTTTTGACTTCATGACTCCCGAACTGTTCTTCGTCTACACCTCTGGTGAAGACGGAAACGCCACCAAAGGCAACGGCTCCTCCGAGCGTATGCCTGTTCTGCAGGGTGACTGGGCTGTTGGTTCCTTCTTCTTCGGTGGTACTGCCATCACTGGCGACGATATGGACACAGAAGAATCTCAGAATGGTTTCTGGACTGTTGGCCTGTCTCTCAAAGACATCCAGTCCTTTGCTGAAGGTCTGACCCACGATATACACATCATGTACATTCAGGGTACCAACGACAAGCAATCCTACGATGCTACAGCAACTAATAACGATCTGACCTATGGTCGCTCCCTGACCGAGAAAGACTCCCTGTGGGAAGTTTCCACAACCACCGCTTACAAGATCTACGACGAGCTGACCGCTTACGTCCAGCTTGGCTACATCAACCTTGATGCCAGCACCGCCGTTTGGGGTACTGACAACAAGGGTGGAGACGCCTGGAAAGTCGCAACTGGTGTTGTTTACCAGTTCTAAGACCTCTTAGATCTACAAGCTGAAAAGCTTTATAGCCAAGTAACGCCAGAGGGCCGGGGAGTGCAAACCCCGGCCCTCTTTTATTGATTTCTCAGGACTCGACTTTTAATCATGGGTCGGCTATAAATTGCCCCCTGACCCCGAAGTATTAACCCCGCTTTTCACAGAGGTCCCCATGCCTTGCAGAGAACTGACATACACCGCACGAAAAGACTGGGCGGAGATCGCCAACTGGCTGGAACAACGGAAAGATCCAGACACAAAAGTCGATGGAATCGTCCGCGACATCCTTGCTGACGTCAAAAAACGCGGCGATGAAGCCATTGCCGAATATACCCGAAAATTCGACTGCAAAGATTTTGTTGCAGGGATGATCCGCGTCCCTGTAGAAGCCATCCACGCTGCACTAAAAGAAATACCGTCCACTGACACGGCTATTCTCAAGGAAGCCATTGAGCGAATCAGAACATTCCACGACAATCAGAAAGAAAAATCATGGTGGACCACAGCCGAAGACGGCACGATTCTCGGCCAGATGGTGCGCCCTATTGACCGGGTTGGCCTCTATGTTCCCGGCGGTCAGGGCGGTGAAACTCCACTTATTTCCAGCCTGATCATGAACGCCGTTCCAGCTCAGGTTGCGGGAGTGCCGTCCATGGCAGTGACTTCACCTCCTCGAAGTGACGGCACCCTGAATCCGTATATCTTGGCCACCGCAGCCCTGCTCGAACTCGACGAAGTCTATCTGGCCGGGTCTGCCTGGGCCATAGCCGCCCTCGCCTACGGCACAAAGACCATTGCTCCGTGCGATATGCTGGCCGGACCGGGCAACATCTTTGTCGCCACGGCCAAATCACAGCTCATCGGGCACGTGGGCATCGACATGGTGGCCGGTCCAAGCGAGATAGTCATCCTGGCCGATAAATCTGCCAATCCGACATGGCTGGCAGCCGACATGCTGTCTCAGGCCGAACACGACCCGCTGGCCGCATCGCTTCTGGTTACACCGGACAACAAACTGGCCGCAGCCGTCAAAGAAGAACTCGCTACCCAATGTGCCGCACTGCCCCGTGGAGAAATTGCCGCCAAATCCCTTGAGGATTGGGGGGCTGTCATCACCGTGCCTGATCTGGCAACCGGAACCGAGCTGATAAACCTGCTGGCTGCCGAGCATCTTGAACTCGCCGTGGACGATCCCTGGGCTCTGCTCGGAAATATCCGCCACGCCGGAGCGATTTTCATGGGCCACAATTCCCCCGAGCCAGTGGGAGATTATTTCGCTGGCCCGAACCACGTATTGCCGACCCTGCGGACCGTACGCTTCTCATCCGCCCTGTCTGTGCAGAATTTCTGCAAAAAATCCAGTGTGATCGCCACAAGCCCCGGCTACGTGGCCGAACACGGCGACAAGATCGCCCGTCTGGCGCGACTGGAGGGCCTTGAGGCCCACGCCCGCAGTATTGAATACCGCAACAAATAATACCTTATATAATAGGGAGAAATTTTCATGACCGCCGTACTGGAAACAAACATCACCGAATACCCCCTGCTCTCAAAAGGCAAGGTTCGTGATATTTATGAAATCGACGACAAAACCCTGCTGCCCGTGACCTCGGATCGTATTTCCGCCTTTGAGGTGGTCATGCCCGACCCCAGCGCCGACAAGGGCAAAGTCCTCAACCAGATCACGCTTTTCTGGATGGACATGATGAAAGACCTGGTTCCCAACCACCTCATCGCCACCAATGTGGACGACTACCCGGAACCTCTGCACAAATACAAGGCCGAGCTTCAGGATCGCAGCGTGCTGGTCAAAAAGGCCAAACCGCTGCCTATAGAATGTATTGTACGCGGCTTTATCACCGGTTCCGGCTGGAACGACTACCAGAA